>JBIOJU010000010.1:0-14163 GCA_044451165.1 Chlamydiales bacterium
ATAGCTGTGGAACAAGGTGAGTGAAACCCTTGGCAAGTGAAAGGAGCGCCTGCGCGGAGGGTGGGCCGTCTCTCCAGAATAGCCAGTCGCGATAGGGGTCGTGAATGCCGGTTGTGTTCCAGGAGAGAATTTTTTTCTCTAGCTCCTCCTCGGTGCCTGTAAATAACGTTGGTACCCATTCTGGAAAGAGTGGAGAGGGGTTTGTCAGGGCAATTTCATAATATTCAAGGTATTTTCGAAGCCACTCGAGGGAATTGTCGATTGTGATGCTCGATTGCTTTAAATTTTTTAGCCAGAGAATTTCTGGTCTGCTTTCGCTGGTAAAGAGAGAAAAAAGAAGAAGATCGGGCCAAATTTTGTAGAGACCCTCTTCCCCCTCCTTTTCATGGACGATGATCCCTTTAGGCGATAGGCCCGAAAGTGTGCCCACGACTGTTGCCTCATGCTTGCCCAGCGGAATTTTTAGTGGTGGTAGGATCCAGGCGCCCTCCTTCCATTCTTCTGCTTGATGGCACCCCTCTTTCCATTCCACCTCCCAGATCTCGTTTGAAGAGAGCGGAAGTGTGTTGAAGAACTCTCTTATCTCATCGACCTCTTCGATGATTTTGCGTTCTGCAATTTCTCCAAATGCACCGAACGGAAATGTTCCCTTCGTCGCCGCTATTTTCAAAAGTGGCACGATAGGTTCCCTCCAACTCTTTTTCAGTAACCTTGTGCGCGAAAGTGCAGAGAGAGAAAATTCGTTCTCCTCCTCTTCCCAAGGAAGCACCAGGTCGAGTGTCTTGTTGAAAAAAAACTGCAGAGGATTTTTCGCAAGCTTTCTGAGCTCCTTTAAATTCACAGTAAAAGAGCCCCCTCTTGTCGGATAAGAGATAGGTGTTGGTTTGTAGAATTGTGGGATGAAAAGTCTTTTCGAACAACTCTCGCGAGCGGCTTTTGCTGCAGAAAAATGCAACAAGGAGAGGCTTCCATCATGGGTGGCAAAGTTTTCCGGGTCAGATGGCAGCCCCGGGTGTTCAATAATCCGGGTTTCACCGAGATATGAGAGAAGCTCTTGCACAACGAGAGAAGGAAGGAGCGTTTTACCATCATCAGGAGAGCGACTGGGAAAGGTGAGGATGAAAAAATCGCGAGCAGCAAAAAGCAGCTCTAAAAAGAGATAGCGATCTTCAGATTCTTGTGTCGGCTGCTTTTTTCCTTGAGGATGAGAAGATAAAGCGCAAAGAGAATGGTATTTTGTTTTACGTGGAAAAGCCCCCTCTTCCATGCCAAGAAGGCAGATCACTCGTGTCGGAAGGGCTACTCCTTCTTGCAACGTACCAAAGCGGATCACGTCGGGGGGAAGTCCGTGTAAACTAGCACTCTTTTTCTGAAAAAGATGTCGACGTAGAAGGTCCATGACGCTTTGAAATTCAAAAGGCTCATTCAAGGGCGCGCAATTGTTGCAAAGAGCGGTAAGCTCTTGAATAATCACGCCTTCTTTAGGATCGAATGTAAAATAGCTTTGCATGAGCTGAGCAAGGTGCTCCAACCAGAAAGAGGCGCTCCTCTTATTTTTGGCGAGGATGGGAGTGAGGTCTTGCCTTAAACTGCGTACAAGGTTGATGAGAAGCGCAAGTTTTTCCACCTCATTTTTTCCTACCTGCACAGTTGCAAATGAGTCGTTTAGTGTAATGCTTGTCATGGCAAGTAGAAATCGTTCAAATCCAGCCTCCCAGCTTCTTCCGCCCTCACCCGCGAGCTGGACTTCTCGGTGGATATTTGCTTGCTGCGACCAGTTTTGAAATAGAACTAGATCCTCTTGGGTTAGACCAAATTTTTTCATTAAAGGAGGAAAGGAAAATAGTGATAAAACAGCGGCACGGTCAAAGTGAGACTCGGAAAGCGCAAGAAGGCGCTCAATTCCCTGAACGAGTGGGTTTTCTAGGATTCTTGGAATATCATGCAGGGCAAAGGGAAGAATGCTCTCTTTCGCGCCGAAAACCATTTTAATGTAGGGATGGTAGACCGAGATGTCGGGAGCAAGCACAAGGATCTCTGCGGGCTCTATTGTTGTATCACGCATGAGTTTGAGTAGTAAGTCGTATAGAATTTCTATCTCTCGCAAGGTGCTGGTTGCCGCATGCACTTGTATTGAAGTGTCTGGAATGTTTGTTGCTTGAAGGTTGCCGCTGAAGATCTCCTCTTGCACTTTGCCGAGGGAGCTTTTTGCAAATTGTTCTACGAAGAGCTCCTCTGAGGGAATTTCTCGATCAAGAAGCATATTCTGAAAATCTCTTCCCGCTTTTGCTAGGTTTGCAAAAAGTGGGTTCTGTTCATCTAAAAACTGCTCTAATAGCAGGCGTTCGCCTTGCTTTGCGCGCTTTTTGGCAAGTGTTCGGTGGAGTGAGGCCCGCTCCTTTCCGCTACAAAGATCTCCCCAAAAAAGTGGCGATGGAGAAAAAAGAAAATAGGTAGCCTTGCACCTGTTAAAAAATGAGAAAACCGGTTCTGGAAGTGAAGAAAAATGAAAGATATAGATAGAAAAAGAAGGGGGCGCAGCATTTTTGAGTGCAGCGGAGAGGGGTTGCCAGGCTGTAGAAGAGTAGAGACGTTTCCAGAGAAGCTGCTGCCACCCCTCTTGCTCTTTCCATTCATCCATGAAATTTTCAGGAGCAGTGTCATAGCGCGAAAAAAGCCGCGCCAGCTCCTCGGCAAGTGCGCTTATTTTCTCCTGCGTTTCCTTTGAAAGATAATGGAAAAGAGGGGCAAAAACTTTTTTTTCAATGCTGTCGAGCTGCTCCTGTTCGCGCATTAGGTGGATGAGCAGGTTTTCTAGTTGTAAGGTGAGCTCAATAAATGTGGGCTGTTTGGAGCCAAGTAAGCGATTGAGAGCTTGAGAAAGAGGAAGGAACTCTACTCCCGCTGCGATGCCAAGAGAAGGATCTTGCGCATAGTGCATCTCCAAATAGTGTTTTATGGCTAGGTGGGGGACGATCACCAGCTTCCGATCAAACGGATGTGCGCCAGAAAAAAAAAGCTTCTCCTTGAGCGCATCTGCAAGCTGCTCGACGGCATTGCTGAGTATGACCAAACTCATGCTCACAAAGATGAAGTCTTTCCTCAATCTCCGCAAGCCCTGTCACAGTTCAAACCACGAAGCGGCCTGAACTGGTATTGTTGGATAAATCGTAAAAAAATAACCAGAGCACAAAGAAGACGGAGGCGAAGCAGGATGTTTTTCTTGCTGCTTTCTTTACCTAAAATACGCAGATCTATAGCATGGCCCATGGCCATGAAAAACTACAAAGACCTTCCTCTTGATGAACGGCTGCGAGTGATACTTGAATACCCAGTGCATTCATTAATGTTTCATAAAGAAATTGTTAAAAAATGAAAAGTTTTGTCTTTTTCCTGCTCGTCTTTTCCATGACTCTTGTAGCAAATCAGCCGCAAGATGAGGATAAAACTATAGTCGAAGAGCCGATATTTGGCGTTTTAAATCAATCTGCAAATCAAAAAAGGCTAAGCGCCATGTTTGTATACTATTATCTGACCGTCTGTAAATCCAATGGGATTTCCAAGCAACAGGTTTTGAAATATGTAGATGAGGTTTACGAAAAAGATGGAAAATAACATGCAGATCAAAAAGCTTTATAGTTTCGTTTGGCGTGCAGTTTATATCATAGCTATTGTTGCCGGCTTAATCATGATTCTCCTTGGCCTTTCTTCTCTATGCCCAGGAGAGCCGCTTATTGAACACTTTGACATGCATTCGCGATCACATGAGATTGAAAAAGAAATGGGTACGGTAAGCGAACCTACTGAATTAGAAAGAAAAAGAGAATCTGAAGCTAGAGAGCGAGTCAATGACGGAACGGCAACTGACGAGGATTGGAAGGTTTGGGGGGAATATTTGGACCGTCTCGTGCATGATCCAGACGCTCCTGAAAGAGATAATGCCTTTGCTGGCAGTGATATGGGCGGAACTTTTACTACCGATTCTATGGATAGGGGAAGTCCAGGGAGGGATTCATGAGAAAATATATTATTCGATAGCTCTGATAGTCTTACTCACGTGGTTCCTGAGTTCGTTGGTGGGCACTTAACGTAAAAATTTACCCAGCGCTTTAGTGCTCTCGGTGTGCTCGGTGGTTTAACCCCCCCTAGTCTTTTGCAGCTTGTTGTGTATGATTAGGGGCGTGAATACTTTTGATGTGCTCAGCCGAAAGCTGAGAGTGCCGGGACATAGATTTTTAGAAGCTTCTGCTGGCACGGGTAAAACCTTTGCAATCGAACACCTCGTTGTTCGTTTGCTCATCGAGGAGAAGCTGCCCCTAGAGCAGATTCTCGTGGTGACATTTACGCGTGCAGCAACACGCGAACTGAAGATGCGTATTCGAGCCTGCATTGAAAGTGCTGCCAGCGCGCTAAAAATTAAAACTGCCGGTTTTGATTACCTCTCTCGCATCCTTGAAGAAGGAGAGGAGAGCTGCCAAGGCGCGCTCAACAGTTTAAAGGACGCCCTCGCCTGCTTTGATAGGGCACAAATTTTTACGATTCATGGATTTTGCTACCGAATGCTCCAAGAATTTGCTTTTGAAGCGGATTTGGCATTTGATCTTGCAAACCCCGACGATGGAAACGCGTCCTCTCTTCGAAACACACATGAACAGATCTATGCTTTTTTGAGGAGCGGGTTTAAACCCCCTCTCTATAGCCTTTCGCAAATCGAAGCTGTCATGCAAAAGCACCAGTTCGATGTGCATAAGATCGTTTTGAAAATCGCAAAAATTTTGGAGCGGAAAAGAGCGCTCTCCTCCTCTTCTTCATTTCAAAAAATGCATGCCCAATTTAATACCGCATTAAGCGGGGTTTCCCTGCTGGAAAAAGATAAGTGGTTAGACGATCTGCGCAAACTCGCGCCCCATTTTAAAAGAGTTGATCTTGCTAGTGCAGAAAAACAGCTTGTCCAGCTACAGCTCCTCATTCAAAAACGGAATTCAACCGAGGAAGAGTTTGATGCGTTGTTGCGTGAAAAGAACTGGTTCCTTGAGACCTTTCTTCCTGAAAATCTCAAGAAACGGGCTGCCCTGCCGCACCCCTCAGAGCTGAACTACCCAGGCATTTTTGACGAGCTGGGAAGGTGGCTCCTTCCTCTCTGGCAAGAGACAAAAGATCCTTTAAAAACGCTCGTTCGGATGGCATGTGACTGTGAGAGCTCTTCATCCCACGCGCTTTCTTTCGATGAGCTGCTAGAAAAAATGCGTGATAGCCTCGAAAATCCAAAGTTTTGCACGCATGTGCAGAGTCGTTTTCGCGCGCTCATTGTCGATGAATTTCAAGACACCGACCCGATCCAGTGGCAGATTTTTGAGACTCTTTTTTTAAAGGATCCCGCGCTTCTTTCTGCTCTCTATCTCGTAGGAGATCCCAAGCAGTCGATCTATCGATTTCGTGGTGCAGACGTCTATACATATCTCAATGCGGCTCTACATGTGAAGGAAAGCGCTTCTCTCAATACAAATTTTCGGGCCCGAAAATCTCTTATTCATGCTTTAAACACCTTATTTTCACACATAGCAGATGGTAAGTGGCTTCCCCTTCCTTCTCTTGCGAAGTTTCTCTCGTTCATGCCTGTAGAGGCGCCTGAAGGAAAAAAGGAAGACAAGCTCGAGGACGGAAAAGGCGCTGTCCATTTTTTTATTGCAAAAGAGGCTATTGGAAGGGAGCGAAATTTTCCAACGCGCAAAATGGAAGAGACATTTTTTTTCCCATTCATTGCGCAGGAGATCCAAGCAATTGCAACGAGAGGTTATTCATTTCGTAGCTGTGCAATCCTCATTAAAGATCGCTTCCAGGGAGAGAGGCTGCAAAACTATTTGAAGAAGGTGGGTATTCCTTCTACGACGACACGGGGTCGTAATTTGATTGGTTCGAACGGATTTATGGTGATGCAGCAGTTTTTAGAAGCAGAACGCGATCCCTCAAACATTAAATTGCTGCTCGCGGGACCCGTTTTTGGCTGTTCTTATGATGAGATCAATCACCCGGCACAAGCCGACTTGGTCCACTTTCTACAAGCCAGCAGTCAGAAATTTGATGAAAATGGCTTTCCTCTCTTTTTTGCGGAGTTTTTGCGGTTTGTCTGGCAAGGAAAAACTGTTTTAGAGCGAGTCATGCAGATAGAGGATCTCTACCAAGAGCTGCGCGGCGTTGCTGAGTTTATCATGGAGGAGAAGTCGGGTGGGTCTTGTGAGGAGCTCATCCTTTTTTTGCAAGAGATGAAAGCCCGCGGAGAAGAGAGGCTCATGCATTTTCCGGAAAGAGAGGCGGTCTCTCTCCTCACAACGCACATGAGCAAAGGGTTAGAATTTGAGTTTGTCTTTGCTCTGGGCCTTAGTTCGCGTCATACGCTTAGAGAAGAACTCATTTTCATTCGAGAAAATGGTGTAGAAAAGATAGAAGAACTCGGGTCTCTGCATTCTGCCTCATCTGAACTCTATCTCAATGAACAGGATGCGGAAAAGATGCGGCAACTCTATGTAGCTCTCACACGCGCCAAAATTCGTGTCTACGTCCCGCTAGCATTTGATCTCTCTCCGGCCGAGCTGGGAAAAGGAGAGGGGGCTCCGATCGAACTCTTTTTTTCACAAGAAAAAACAGAAGATGCGGCGTGTGCTACCTTGGAGACGCTGGGAAAAAGGGCTTCGATTAGTTATACAAGGCTCGCAAAGTCGATGATGCCGCAGATGGTAAAAAGAGATCCTCCCCCGCTCATTGCGCCTCAGGAAGTGCAAGTTACCTATGCGCGCCGCTCTCTTCTTTCCTTCTCCATTCTTGCGAAAAAAAACAGGGAAATAGATACATCACGTGTAGTTCCGGCAGCAGAAGGAAAAAGCGTGCACACGCTGCCTCTGGGTGCTGAGACGGGAACAGTTTTGCATGAAATCTTCGAAGAGATTTTCAAGCAGAAGATTTTTAATGCTCAACATTCTCAAGGCAGGACGCGGCTGATCACACAGAGGCTAGCAAAAAGTCCGCTCGAAGGATGGGAAGAGGTCGTTATTGAAATAGTAGATTCGGCTCTGAAGCTTCCGCTATTCAGGGAGAAGAGCTTCTCTCTCGAAAATCTTGCAGAAAAAAACGTGATCCAAGAGATGGAATTTCTTTTCTCATTCAAAGGGAATCTGGTCAAAGGATGTGCCGACCTTCTTTTCGAATGGGAGGAGAAGTATTATCTTCTTGATTGGAAGTCTAACTGGTTGGGCCCTGATGAGGCCTCTTACATCGATTTGCAACTTGAGCAGACGATGCACGAAAACGATTATTTTTTGCAGGGCGCCATCTATGCAGCAGCCTTTGAGCGGTATGTAAAACTGTTTGACAGGAGGCCATTTGAGAAGCTGTTTGGCGGTGCATTCTATATTTTCCTAAGAGGAAAGAAGACTTATCATTTTACGCCTGATGGCGAGCTTCTCGAGCGCGCAATAGGAACCTATCCCACTAAAATCGCAAATGAGCTTGCGGAGGATTGTAAGATAAGATGACCTCCCCTTACCTCGAACAGCTTCTAGCGGATGGGTATCTCGAAGAGATCGATCTGATCTTTGCGAAATGGCTGAGTAAAAAAACGGGAAGAGAGGAGGAGGAAGAACAGATCTTTCTTGCCGCACTTTTTTGGTCATCCCGTCAAGGGCACCTCTGTTTTTCTCTAGATGAGGAGATCCTCTCTCATTTTGGAAAAGAGAAGATGAAGATTCTAGAATACTCGAAGAAGGGTTCTCAAAATTTCCCCTTTTACCCGTTCATCTGCCAAGAAGCTGGCTACTTTTATCTTCAAAAAAACTGGATGTTTGAAACCCAGTTTCACTTCCATTTGAAACGGTTGATTGCGCAGGGAAAAAAAGCAGCTAAACTTGATAAAATAGATGATCTTACAGAGGAGCAGCATCGGGCTGTGATGAATGCTCTTTCTTTCTCCTTGTCTCTCATCAGCGGAGGTCCTGGAACGGGCAAAACCCACACAGCCGCAAAGATTGTCGAGGTTTTCTTAAAACAAAATCGAGACGCTCGAGTTCTTCTTGCGGCACCGACAGGAAAAGCCGCTCGAAGGCTGTCTACAAACAACTCCTGGGGCAAGGGGGTAGTTGTCAGCACCCTTCACTCCCTTCTTGGGATCCACAGAGAAAGCCCATTTAACTTAGAGCCCTCCCCTCTCATGGCAGATCTGCTGATCGTCGATGAGTGTTCGATGGTTGATGCACGTCTTTTTTCACATCTTCTTGCTTCTGTAAAAGAGGGGACACATCTTGTTTTGATTGGTGATCCCCACCAGCTGCCCGCAGTAGAAAATGGGAGCCTATTTGCAGATCTGGTTGATCTCTTAAAAAATAGATCTTCCGCATGCCTTACCCTGCTAACCAGGTGTTTACGCTCAGATCGTCAAGAGATCTTGGAGTGCATGCAAAGTGTGCTCAAGGGGGATCTCGTTCAGCACGGCTCGCAGCTTCTTCAAATTACAGATTACACTGCAGTCGATCGAAAATATGCCGAGATCCGAAAAATTGCTGAGACCAATTTTACACAGCCCGATCAACCCGCAAGTGATCCAGAACTTCTTCTTGCAAGGTTTTCTAGATTTACTCTCCTTTCCTGCCTGAGACGAGGGCCGTTTGGTGTCGATGCATTAAACCAGATGTTAGCTGACCATTTCTTAGATACATGGAAAGGAGGGATGGCCCTTGCCATGCCCATTCTCATCACAAAAAGTAGTGAAGATCGGAATCTTTTTAATGGAGAGACCGGCTTATTGATGCGTCACCGCTCAAGGAGCGAAGATTATGCCATTTTTGGACCGCCCGGTTCATTACGCAAAATCCCGGCAGTCCAACTTCCTGCATATGAGTATGCTTACGCCCTTTCTGTACATAAAAGCCAGGGAAGCGAATATGACGAGGTCCTGCTTCTTGTGCCGCCAGGATCTGAGCAGCTAGGGAGAGAGGTGATCTACACAGGTGCAAGCCGCGCTAAAAAACATCTTCGCATTGCAGCAGATCAAAATGCTCTCACAGGCGCGCTGCTTCGCCCCTCTAGAAAAATCTCGGCTCTGCATCTAAGAAATTTCTAGCGTCTCGTTTACAAACTTCAACATGGACTCCTTTAGCTGTGGCTCTTTCATGCGGAGATCAGCGAGCCTTTTACTATTGTCTTTACCAAGAGCGGCTGATCTTCCGTTTTCTCTTGGGGAAAATATAGCTAAGTAATGAAAACAGCAGTGTGATGTAAATGCTTTGGGAAGGTGATCAGGGTTAAATTGGTACTCAGTAGAATGTTTTTTTTCAATTACGATCTGGCGAAAAAGACTCAGAAGCAACCCCTCAGCGAGCGCTGGCACAACGTCATCTAACGCTTCGCTACTAATGGTAATTGTTCGTAGATATTCTCTGTGCAATCCTGAGCATACCCAATACATGACCTTGGTACGATGGACGCATCCGCAGTCTCGTAAATATTGGGTAATAGGTATTGGTAAAGGTTTAGCGTCTCTTTCAACTTCGGCAGGAGATTTATCTCTTACAACGTTCGCAAGCATCATGCAATCCCCGTAATAGTCGCTGATAATTCGTTGAAGAGGAACAGGAACGCTACAGGCATCCAAAACGGTCTTGGCGGCGTCTATATTTTCTTGTATATATAAACAGTGATGACTGGTTGAAACGGTACTTGTCATGACTCCTCCATTGTTTAGGAGAAAACGCTAGCATCTGCCAAAATAGCACACAACTATAAGAATATCTTGTATGAGAAAAATAACACTTATCGTCGCTATCCTGGGCCTCCTCTGGTCGCCCTCTGTCTACCCATCGGTTGCGGCCACACCTCAGGAAGAGCTCCGCTTTCTTAAAAATGCGATCGATCGAACAATTGAGCAGGTGAATCCAGATCTACACATCGGGATAGAGATTGTCTCATTAAAAAATGGGCTGAAAATCTATGAGAAAAATGCCAAACAGATGTTTATACCCGCAAGCGTGCAGAAGCTTTTCACCGCGGCCGCCTCCCTTTCAATTTTAGGCTCAGATTTTCGTTTTGAAACAGCTCTTTATAGCGAGGGTGAGATTCAGAACGGCATCCTTGCCGGCAACCTTTATCTGAAAGGATCTGGAGATCCCTCTCTCGTGACAGATGATCTAGAGACGCTTGTCTCAGAACTTGAAGGGGCAGGCATTAAACAGATTCGAGGCGATCTCTGCATTGATCACTTTGATTTTGATCAGGTGACGCTCGGTCCTGGATGGATGTGGGATGAAGGAGCAGAATTTTGGAATTCTCCTCTCGATGCGCTCCTTGTTAACCATAGTTGTGTCACTCTTTGGATAGGTCCGGGAGAAAATGTAGGAAACCCGTGTCAAATCACGATGACACCAGAGATTCCGAGTGTAGAGGTGTGTAATTATTCAAAAACAAGCAAGGAAAAAGGAGTGCTGGAAGTCTGCCGCACATCTTCCACGAAAGGGAGTAGGATCCAAGTCTCCGGAACCATGGACGTTAAAGATCTGCTGCGTGAGTATCGGATTCCATTAGAGGACCCCTCACTGTATGCAGCGGAACTACTCCACCTATTGTTGGGCAAGCATAATATTTTTGTTACGGGAAAGATCCGTTATCAAAAGGTCCCAAAGGGGGCGAAGTGCATCGCTTCTCATCTCTCGTCGCCGCTCAGCGAACTTGTTCTTTACATGACAAAAACATCTGACAATCTCTACGCCAACTGCTTTTTTAAAAAGATAGGTGAGGCGACATGCGGCGCTCCTGGAAGCTGGAAAAAAGGGACGCATGCTCTCATGCAGTTTCTTTCTGAAAAAGTAAAAATGGATACAAGTAGACTTGTGATTGTAGATGGAGATGGCCAGTCGCGCTACAATCTAATCGCGCCAGATCAGCTCGTGACTCTTTTAAAATGGGCTAAAACTCAGTCTCTCTTCTATCCAGAATTTTTGGCTTCCCTTCCACTTGCTTGTGTAGATGGCACGCTTAAGGAGAGGATGTGCAATGCACAGGTGCGCGGAAGGGTCAGAGCAAAAACAGGCACGATGACAGGGGTGTCAACCCTTGCTGGCTATGCTGCAACAAAAGAAGGAGAGTTTCTCGCCTTTGCAATCATGACGAATGGACTTACGACAACAGGTCGAAAATACAAAGAGGAGCTAGAAGACGAGATCTGCACGCTACTGACTAGCTTTTCGCGAGACCTGCGTTGACCCTCTTCGTAAGGCGGGCTTTTACGCGACTTGCTTTATTAGCCTTGAAGACACCCGTTTTTACGCCTTTGTCCATCAGACTGTAAAGTGTATTTAGGTGCTCTTTAGATGCGCTGGGATTGGAAGAGAGAGATGTGTGGAGCGCGCGTAAAGCAGATGCTGTTTTAGATCTATATGCGCGATTGTTGAGACGGTTTTTTTCATTCTGGATATCGCGTTTTTTTGCTTGTGGTCGGCGCTTAACCTCGACCTTTTTCTGTTCTTCTGCCATAGTCTTCTATCTTCCGGGGTTAAATGTACGCAGGCGAATATACCTCATGAAACCATATATCGTCAAAACTCTTGCACTTGTTGGCGGAATACTTCTTCTCTGGTTTGGGGGTAAGGCAATTTTTGAACTATGGAACTTCTTTCACTTAAATGCGCATACACCAGCGACAGCGGTGGTGTGGAGCGTTGAGGAGCAGGGGCCTCGTGTTTTTTTGACTGGAAGTTACGACTTTGAGGTCCAAGGAAAAAAATATCAGGGCAAGAGCAGGCTACAAGAGCCTATTTTTCTGAACAAATTTGCGGCTGAAAGTGCGATAAATTCATGGGGATCTCACCCCTGGTCGATCTGGTACGACTCTGGCGCACCCGACCGTTCATCCCTCCAAAAACTGTTCCCTTATAAAAACTGCATCTACGCGCTGATCATTTTTGGAGTGTGTGGGTATTATTTCATTGTTTTTTCTAGGGCGAGCCTAAAAAAAGTTAAGTAGAGCCGCTTAATTTTTTCTAGAAATGAGCGGGGGATGTGGGGCGTAAAAAATCTTTTTTCTATCTCATAAAGTGAGGCGGTTCTCTCTCTCAAAAAACGCTCGCTAAGGTCGCCACAAAAGGATAAGGGCCAGCGAGTTCGAGCTTTGATGGCGTAAGGAATATTATCCCCTTCTGGAAGGGTAGCAGCCTTGGGCTTAGCAAGGTTCACGCATAGGCGTGGACCGCAAAAGATCCGTCTCGCGCCTCTGCAGATTTCAAACTGATCGAAGATTTCCCCATAGCCTTTTTCATCAAAATTGGTATAATACGCACCAATTTTACGAAGAAAATTTTCAGCGGCGCCGATTTTTCGACGGTTAAACCGTCTCACATGTAGGATCCAGATCACGGAAAAGCCGGCTTTTTGGTAGTCAGAGCATCTTTGAGACGCCTCGTCGAGAGAAATGGGAGAGCATTGGATTTCGAATACGATCTTTTTCTTTTCCCACGCAAGATCTGCGATACGAGAGATTTCGGGAAATTGCCGCTCCATCGTGCTTTCTCCGGGTGGTAGAAGTCGCATGATAGCGAGCTGCGCCTGAAGATGGGTGGCGCTTTTTTGATGTAGACGGCAGTGTGACGAGTGCGCGAGATGGTAGAAGTGGGGTTGACGCTCTGGGCCCGAGCGGACGCGGACTACGCTTTTACATTCTGGGCAATGGTAGTCTTTCTGCTTTTCGGCGTGAGAGGCGAGGGTTGGGAGATTGTCTTTTAGGGCATAAAATTGCATGAGCGCTCTCTCACAAGTTGCAATAATATAGAGATTTGGGAATTATTTAACTTTTTGCATATCAACAAAATGACAACAAAAAACACCTTCAGCGGACTTTTTAGCCAGCAGCATCAGCAGAAAATCGAGGAGCTGGTGGCCCTTGCAAAAGAGCAGGGCTATATTACTTACGAGGAGATCAACGAGATCCTCCCGATGACTTTCGACTCGGCAGAGCAGATCGATCAGATCTTGATCTTTCTGAGCGGCATGGACATTCAGGTGCTGAATCAGGCTGAAGTAGATCGGCAGAAAGAACGCAAGAAAGAGGCGAAAGAGCTCGAAGCTCTTCCCAAGCGCGCAGAGGGCACTTCCGATGATCCTGTGCGTATGTACCTTAAGGAGATGGGCTCCGTTCCTCTTCTCACCCGCGAAGAAGAAGTGGAGATCTCCAAACGCATAGAAAAAGCTCAGATACAGATCGAAAAGATCATCATGCGTTTTCGCTATTCGACCCGCGAGGCGATTTCCATCATCAACTATCTCATTCAAGGGAAGGATCGCTTTGATAAGATCATCACTGAAAAAGAGGTCAGCGACAAGCAGGCCTATCTCAATCTCCTACCCAAACTGAGCACGCTCCTCCGCAAAGAAGATGCAATTTTAGAAAGTCTTCTCTTCCAACTCAACGATCCCAAGTTAAAGAAAACAGACCGTGTGAAGATCGCAGAAGATATGGAGAAGTGTCGCATCCGCACACAGGCCTACCTTAGAAGACTCCATCTTCGACACAACATCATTGAAGATTTTGGCGAGGTGATCCTCAACGCCTATGACCGCTTTCTCGTTCTTGAAAAAGAGATGCAGGAGCTGGTCACAAGAGCTCAGAAGAACAAGTTTGCTGCTTCAAAATTATCGGCACTTGAAAGAAGGCTCAAAAAGCGGGAGCTTGCTGCGGGACGAACGCTCGATGAATTTAAGAAAGATGTCCGCATGCTACAGCGCTGGATGGATAAGAGCCAAGAAGCAAAGCGGGAGATGGTCGAATCAAATCTGCGTCTTGTTATTTCTATCGCTAAAAAGTATACCAATCGCGGCCTCTCGTTCCTCGATCTGATCCAAGAGGGGAATATGGGGCTCATGAAGGCTGTCGAGAAGTTTGAATACCGACGAGGGTATAAATTCTCGACCTATGCTACCTGGTGGATCAGACAAGCTGTTACGCGAGCGATCGCCGATCAGGCACGCACAATTCGTATCCCCGTGCACATGATCGAGACGATCAACAAAGTGCTCCGAGGCGCAAAAAAACTGATGATGGAGACTGGGCGTGAGCCGACTCCTGAAGAACTTGCCCTAGAACTTGGTTTGACACCTGAGCGTGTGCGCGAAATCTACAAAATTGCGCAG
>JBIOJU010000011.1:0-13909 GCA_044451165.1 Chlamydiales bacterium
AGCGAAGATCAAAATCCACAAGCTCTTTCTCTGTCACCCAAATTCCTTGAGGTAAGCGTTGATAAACTCATCAATTTCTCCATCCATCACAGCATGGATGTTTCCCACTTCATACTTGGTGCGTGTATCTTTCACAAGTGTGTAAGGTTGGAACACATAGCTTCTGATCTGGCTGCCCCATGCTATCTCCTTCTTCTCCCCGGCCATCTCTTTGATTTTAGATTCCCTTTCCAAGTACTCCTTTTCATAAAGCTTTGCGCGCAAAAGCTTCATGCAAGTCTCTTTATTTTGCGTCTGACTTCTTTCGCTCTGGCATGACACAATGATACCAGAAGGAATGTGGGTAATACGTACAGCCGAGTCTGTTTTATTGACATGCTGTCCACCAGCTCCTGATGCGCGATAGGTGTCGATGCGGATATGATCAGGTTTGATGTCAATCACGATCTCTTCCCCAACCTCAGGGGTGACATCTACCGATGCAAAGCTGGTATGTCTCCTTGCATTACTGTCAAAGGGGGAGATCCGCACGAGTCGATGAACCCCGCGCTCCGCTTTCGCGTATCCATAGGCAAAGGGTCCAGAAATTTTCAAAGTGACACTTTTAATCCCGGCAACTTCACCCTGCGTTGTATCCAGCACTTCAAGCTTCCAGTTGCGCCTTGCCGCCCATCTTTCATACATACGCGATAGCATGAGCGCCCAGTCGCATGCTTCAGTCCCACCCGCACCAGCATTGATACTGAGGAAGCAGTTCTTTGCATCCATCTCGCCCGAAAGCATTTTACGTACTTCTAATTCAGAAAGCGCCTTTTCCACCTGATCTAGTTCGTGCATCAAATCTTGCAAAAGTGAAAATTCTTGGCACGCTTCGACTTCAGGAAGAAGCGCGCTTACATTTTCAAAACGCGTTTTAATCTCTTTGTAGGGAATCGTCCAGAGTTTGAGATCGTTGCATTCTGCAATCACTGTTTGAGCATGGGAGGGATCGTCCCAGAAACTAGCCTCCCCCATCTTCTCTTCGAGTAGTTCTACCCTCTTCTCTTTTGTGGCGAGGTCAAAGATACCTCAACATGTGCAGTAACCTGTTCTCAATGCTTTTTAAGCGTTCTAGTGTCTGTTCGTTCATAACGGAGGCTCCTCTGCTTCTCTTTTGGAATAAATACTCCTCTATCGTGAAAAGTAAATCAAGAAAGAAGAAGCAGTGTAGATAGGGCAAAACAAGCGCCGCTAAGAAAAATGGACATACATGACGTTGTTGCACAATTCAATTTTCACCACCGAGTGGCATGAAGCAGTCCGGGGATGGGAAAGATTTTCACCACCGAGAACTCCGAGAGCACCGAGAGGAAGAGAAAGGTCTTCTTTCCATCCTGTCATCCTGTTATTATTTTCATCCTTTTCTCGGTGCTCTCGGTGTGCTCGGTGGTTATTTTTTCCGATTTATGCAACAACGCCCTGCACATGCGCACATGCCATTTTTTCTTTCTTCTTAAAAAAATAATACATATTTTTTCAAATTTTTAAAAAAACATTTTGCACGTTAATTATCACTAACTCTCTCTTTACAATAATCTGTTGCAACTTAGATAATGACTGCTAAATTTCACAAAAAAACAAGGGGGACAGGATGTCATCATTAGTTGTGAGAGGATATAGCGCACAAGAGTGCTTGAACGATACAAAAGCAGTTGTGAGCAAAGTCGCAGGCACGGTTTCTAATGCTGCCTCTTCAGTCGGAAATTGGGCATACAATGGTGGAAATCGCATCGTAGTCTGGTTGAAAGACCATGGCGCAAGTGCACTCTTATGGGTGAAAGAGGGATCTAAGAACGCTTACTACTGGACAAAAGATAGTGCAGGACACGCCTACCAATGGGCAAAAAATGGTACAGGACACGCGTCCGACTGGATGAAAGGCAATACATCTGGCATATACAATTGGACCAAGCAGGGCATTGGAAGTGTACAACAGCACGTCCTGTATGTTGCGCGAGCAATTAAAGATGGCGCTGCAACAATCATTACATGGTCTCTACACTCGATCACTTCTGTCTATGAACAGGCAAAGCCACATTTCATCGCTTTTGCTCGCGATACCAAGCAGGCAGCATCTGGCGCTTACCAGACTGTTAGAAGCTTTATCCAAGCACATCCAAATGAGATGTTGGTCGGTGTGACAGCTTTTTGTCTGGGCGTGCTGCTAACTCTTGCACTCCAGAGAGCGTTTGGTGCTCCGACAGTGGTAAATAATCACTATGCTGTACCCGCGGCCCATATTGCAGCACCTGCTGCTGCTGCACCAGTAGTCGGACCACGTTACGCACCGCTGGTACCAGCTGCTGCACGTGCATCCCGTCCCGCTGCAGTTTCTGCTCCTGCTGTACACGCACCTCGCATCGATGCGGTTGCTGCTCCAGTCTAAGCCCTCGGTGAAATGTCACAGGTTGTCTTAAAAAGGAGGAGTTTTTACTCCTCCTTTTTTTTATGAAGAGTTGCGCTTGATACCAAATATCAGAAAAAACTTTTAGTTTTGCTGCGTCGGCTTTGCAGCAAATTTTTTGTCTTCGCTCGTGTCTTGCCCTTTGGCAATGGTCACTCACTCCAGACAAAAAATTGGCGCAGCCTCCTTGCACAACTAAAAGTTTTTTCTGATATTTGGTATGAGTAGAATTCTATCATCATTTGTGAGCGTATATTTCCAAAGAGGTTGAGGTTTTGCAATCCTCTCCTCATGAAAAGAAAGAGTGCCATCCGTCCCCTGCGTCACTGTCAAACGCATTCCTGCTTCGACATCGATCTCTAAAGAACCAGAAAATGTGACATTCTCTGCATAGAGCTCCCCGTCGCCACGGATTAAGATCTCGCATCTCTCTTTTCTCTTCACTTCTCCCTTCCAGAGAAAATGATCTGCTTTCCAGTCGACACCTGCATTTGTTACGCGCACATTTTTCAACACACATTTTCCTGTACGCTGCGAGTAGGTAAGCACCTCGTCTTTTTCGGCATGACCCACGACATTCTCTGCCATGATTGAAAGACTGCCGTCTAGATCAAGATTCTCCATGTCAAGTTCTGCAATTTGCAACTGGAGCTCGCTCCCACCGTTTATTTTTCCTCCACGCACTTTTTGTGCAATAATCGAAAAAAGCGGTCCGAGTGCGGGATGATAAGAAACAAGAAGAGGTTTGTCTTCTTGCAACTTCATCTGGCAGTATTTGGCAAGCAGTTCTTTTGCATTTTCCATCTGGTCTAAAAAGCAACCCTCAGGCGTTTCGGCAAGGGGCGAGCCGGGAAGGTCGGCTCTTTTAACAGTTGAGATCGTTTTTTTCCGCTGATTAAATGTGATGAAAGCTTTAAAAGCATCTCTTCGTTTTCCTACCGGAAGCGGCCGGGGGAAAAATTCAGCAAAACAGTCGGCGATGTTTTGCATCGTAGATTCGAGGCGCGCTACCTCCTCCTCCACTATCTTTCCTTCTTTTTGGTAGCGCATTTTTTTAGGATTGATTAGCACTCCAGGAAATGGCGTCATCTGCACCGCACGCTCAACAGCCTTGAGATCGACGAAAAGAATGTTTGTATTGGCAAATTTTCTTTCGGCAAACCCGGCATGGCTCAATTTTTGCAGGTCTGTATATTCGACATTAGTAAGGAGATATTCTACACCCTTTGCAACAGGTCTTTCTAACAAGACATTTACCCCTTCTGGTGCACCCGCTTTGCGCGGACACGATGCAAATCCAAAGACTTTGTTTCCTAAACAACCCACACCCGTGAATGCCAAAAGTCCATAGTCGATTCCAGCAAGAGGATTATTGATCTGGCGCACGAGAGCCTTTTTCCTACCTTTCGACGCTAACCATTCAAACGCGCCGTCGCGCTGTGCAAGCTTCCAGATCACACCATGTCCGCTTGGCTTCAGCAAAAGCTGTAAGGGTCCTTGCATACACCACTCGCCCTGCGTATTCATGGAAGGCACGCTGGGTTGCGAAATAAATAGAAATGAATCTTTTGGACGACCAAACCATTTTTTTTCATCGCAGATGAGTAAAATTTGCGCATGATTATCTTTTTCACATGAAGTCATCATGACAAGGGGAGTACATAGCTGTTTATTAAATAGTTTGTAATGAAGATATTCGCGGGCTTGCAAATCAGTAATTAACCCTTCCAAGAGAGTCTTGCCATGAAACGGCAGTTTTGCTGCTGGAAGTGGGGTTCCCCTTGCGTCTTGAAGATTGAGCCGATCTGCAGCACCGCCCACAGGATAGATTTCTGCCATCTCATCCAATTTTTCGATGCCGCGAATCGTCGCATGTCTGACTTCTCCGCTCTCTTCTGAGATGTCGATCGCCTCCGGATCGGAATAGCAGGCATTAGAGGTAGGAGACGCTTCAGGCAGAAGCCGCTCCAACATGAGAAAATGGTAACCAACGAGACCGCCAATCTCCTCATAAAATCGTTCAACTTCAAGGAGCTCTTTGATTAATGAATGAATTTTTTCTGATTCTTGCTCCTCGTGTAAAGCAAACACCCGTTCAGCTTGACCGATGGCGATCAAGGCTTTAACAACCAGTTCGCTCTCCTCATCTACATCCAGAAGTATATTTTTCAGCGGCTGTGTACCCAAAAGAAACTCTTTAACAAGAGAAAAAGAGTCTAAACATCGCAGTTTTTCAGCAACTGAAGAGGCCTGTTTTAATTCCTCAACAAGAGTAGAAAGGTTTCTATACTCTTCGTGCAAAGTAACGGGATTTGGTGCAACAACTGATGTAAGCATAGATCTTTGACATTTGATACCTTGCCATTTAGGAGCGCTTAATCGCAAGCAAAAGAAAGAATTTCCCCATCGTGCCGCCGCGGTCAGCGGCGATCGTGCCGGCGAAGCCGATCGTGCTTCTTTTTCTGCTTCATCGCGCCGCGGCGGGCAGACGCGATCCTGTCGGCCTTGAGACCGATCTTTGCTTCTTCTGTCTTTGATCGCGTGCCGATTTTTTTTGACTATAATATCTCGAGAGCGCTACAACAGTCATTCGAGGAATAAAACCCGCTTTTCGTTGAAGTGGGGTCAAAAAAACCAGGAAAACCTCGAAGGTGTTATGGCAAGCCCCCATGGGCAAACCATTAAACACTCGATATTAGCAAGAAGCATTTAAACTGTTTCTCAAGGAGAAAGCACATGGCGAAAGAGATCAAAAAATCGAAATTCATGCAGCCAATGAAAGTCAGCGAAGAACTCGCTGCTGTTGTTGGTAGAGGGCCGATGCCTCGTACAGAAGTGACCAAAAAACTGTGGGCTTACATCAAAGCACGCAAACTCCAAGACCCAAAAAACAAGCGCAACATCCTCCTCGATGAGAAGCTTGAAAAAGTTCTGGGAAACAAGAAGTCTGTGAACATGTTTGAAATGACAAAGCTTGTCAGCAAACATCTTTCGTAAATTTTTCTTCAGCTGCAGGGTACAGAGTTTCTGTATCCTGCATTTTTGATCAGTGTTTCACTACAAAATTACACTCGCATACGACGGGACAAGTTATAGCGGCTGGCAGCTGCAGTCAAATGCTGTTTCTATCCAAGATCTGCTGCAACAAGCCGCTGCTATCGTCTTAAGAAAAATGGTGCATATCACCGGTTCTGGACGCACAGACGCCGGTGTGCATGCCAAGGGACAGGTAGCGCATTTTACCTTCGACGAAAAACTCGATCCCTTTCGACTCCTCGCCTCTTTGAATGGAATTCTTCCCTTAGATATTCGGATCCTTGCGATCGAAGAGACGACACCCGAATTTCATGCACGATATAGCGCAAAAAGCAAAATCTACCACTACCATCTCTATCTAAAGAAGCCGATCGACCCCTTTACCCGTCTCTATTCTACACACATCCGTCAGACGATCGATCTTTCATCAATGAAAAAAGCCTGCGCATATCTCATCGGGACGCACGATTTTACCTCGTTTGCAAACGAAGGCGATCACGGCACAGCTTCGCGAGATCCCATCAGAACGATGCTAAGGCTCGATCTTGTTGAAACAGAGAATGGCGCGCGCCTAGAATTTGAAGCCGACGGCTTTCTCTACAAGATGGTCCGCAATAGCGTGGGCACCCTTTTAGACGTCGGCAAGGGGAAACTTTTGCCCGAAGGAGTACAAGAGATCCTCGCCGCTAAGGATCGAAGGAGAGCCTCTGCGGCGGCGCCACCGCAAGGGCTCTTTTTGATGGAAGTGAAGTACTGAAGATTAAGAAGTGATGAACGATGAGTGATGAGTGCTGAACTGAAGAAAAAAATCCGGAAACGGGAACGCAATCGGTAACGTTCATAATTGAAGGTAAACATCTTTCTCTCTTTCGTTCATCACTCATCGTTCATCGCTTCTTTTAAGCCTCTTTTTAAAAAAAAGATTTACCAAAAAATCCTTTCTGTGTAATGTACGGTAATATCCACACAGGAGAACTTATGGCTGGTCAACCAAAAAAAGGAAAAGAGCTAGAAGCAAAGATTATTGCCCATGCTTGGAAAGATCCTCGCTACAAAGAGAAACTCTTGAAAAACCCACGCGCTGCCCTGAAGGAGATGGGCGTTGACATCCCAGAAACCGTCCAAGTCAAAGTGGTTGAGGACAAACCAAACTCACTCACATTC
This sequence comes from Chlamydiales bacterium, assembly GCA_044451165.1. Classification (GTDB taxonomy): domain Bacteria; phylum Chlamydiota; class Chlamydiia; order Chlamydiales; family Rhabdochlamydiaceae. The sequence goes on from JBIOJU010000011.1 coordinate 6,644, forward strand.
GTTCTTCCGGCAACTATTCCTGGAATAAAAGAGATGTCCGATGAGGAGCTGGAAAGAGTGGCTGGAGGTGGGCTATTTGCAGTAAGCAGGAGCCGTTGGGATAATACATGCTTGACCTGCTCATAATAGGAGAATCCATGGCCCATAAACCAAAGAATGCAAAAGAACTCGAAGCAAAGATCATCGCCCATGCGTGGAAAGATCCCCGCTACAAAGAAAAGCTCTTGAAAAACCCACGCGCTGCCATGAAAGAGATGGGCCTCGACATCCCAGAAAACATCCACGTCAAAGTTGTGGAAGATAAGCCCAATTCGTTCACATTTGTGCTTCCACCTTCTGCACCAGGCACAAAAGAGATGTCCGAGCATGAGCTCGCAAGGCTCGCTGCAGGAATTTTAAGACCAGAAGCGCAATTTTCACCAGCACCATACGTATGTTAACAATCCACCAAAACACCTAAAGGAGAAACTATGGCCCATAAACCAAAGAATGCAAAAGAACTCGAAGCAAAAATCATCGCCCATGCGTGGAAAGATCCCCGCTTCAAAGAGAAGCTCTTGAAAAATCCACGCGCTGCCCTGAAAGAGATGGGCCTAGACATCCCAGAAAACATCCAAGTCAAGGCCATCGAAGACAAATCCAACTCATTTACCTTTGTGCTTCCGCCCTCTATAGAGAATGCCAAAGAGATGTCCGAACAAGAACTCGAAAGACTTGCTGCTGGCGCAGGCTTCGCCGATAGGCAACAAACAGTAATTTCTTGTCTGTTCGGAGATGTTGGCTCAGGCGGTTGTGTAGCTCGTTAAGTGCCTCTGCAAGAGAACCTGCACCAGCAGGTTCTCTCTATTGAAAACAGATTGAGGCAGCAATTCTTATCGTGAACGTTTGCGCTCCCCGATCTTTCTTCAGTTCAACACTCATCACTCATCGTTCATCACTTCTTCATCTTCCGTTACTTCTTGCGGTCTGGGAGGCTGATGAGATCGTGGACGGCTTGCTTCATCACTTCGCGTCCCATGACGGCGATCGATTCGGTCAGGGGAATTTTTTTTGGACAGACGCGCGCGCAATTTTGCGCGTTGCCGCAGTCGCTAACGCCACCCTCCTCCATGAGAGGGCGAATACGTTCTTGAGCAGCAAGCTTTCCCACCGGATCCGCATTGAAGCGTCTTGCCATAGAAATGGTTGCAGGCCCGATAAATTTAGAAAAACGATTCACTTGAGGACAAGACTCGCTACAGCAGCCGCACGTCATACAGGTAGAAAGTAGATAGATCTGTTCTTGCACTTTGGGGTCGATCTTAGGTCCAAAGCCGCGATCGTGAGAATCGTCCGACTGAATCCACCCGCGAATCTTAATGAGCTGCTCAAACATACTATCACGATTCACAACCAGATCTTTGATGAGCGGAAATTTTGTAAAAGGGGCAAGAGTGATACAGGAAGACCTAGTTGTTTCGAGGAGTTTGTCGACTAGGGCAGAGCAGGCTTGTCTTGGTTTTCCGTTCACAAGCATCGAACAGGAACCGCACACCTCTTCCAAACAGCCCTGCTCCCATGCCACAGGAGTCACCTTTTCTTTTTTCACATTAATTGGGTTTTTTTGGACCTCTAAAAGAGCTGCCGTGAGCGTGAAAAGCGGGCGCACCTCAAGCTCAAACTCTTCCCAATACTGTTTTTCAGGTGTGCCGCGGTAGATTTTTAAGATAAAAGTTTTTGTCATGTCTTAAACTGGCGGCACGATATTTGGGGGCACATTTTCTAAGGTGGGCTTTATTTTTTTTGCCTTTGTATATTCTCTCTTTATCGGCTTAAGGTACCTTAAGTCAACGGGCAGATAACTGATGACCGGTTCATCTTGCGATAGATCGTAGGTCGCAATCGTCGTTTTGAGCCAATTCTCATCGTCTCGCTCGGGAAATTCTGGTTTAAAATGAGACCCGCGAAATTCATTGCGAAGAAGCGCTCCTTTGGTGATAACGAGGGCAATTTCGATCATTGCAGAAAACTGATTTGCAAACACATAGGTCTGATTGAGATGGTGGCCACGGTCGTCCAGTGAGATATGTTTGTACCGTTCTCGAATCTCTTTCAGCTTCTCGATCGTCTTTTTAAGATCTGTGTTGTTCCGCTTTACGGTTACGTTACGGACCATCCAATCAGCAAGCTCTTCATGGAGAAGATGGACGTTCTCTCTCCCATTACGCGCAAGCAGGTCCTGCTTGAACCTCTCTTCCACATCGAGCGCCTCGTGGTACATTTTAGGAGAAAGATTGCCGTAGCTATCTTTCAGGGTTTCGAGATAGCGAGGCACCTCTCCTGCTGCAACAAGCCCTGCAAAAATACACGAGGTGAGAGAATTGGCTCCGAGGCGATTTGCGCCGTGATACTGAAATTCAGATTCGCCAATCTGAAAGCAGCCTGGCAAATTTGTCATCTGACGAAAACGGGAAAACCGATCGGGGTCTCCTGTCGCAGGCCAGTCGACCCAAGCGCCTCCCATCGAGTAGTGGACAGCTGGAAAAATCTTCATCGGCACCTTGCGCGGATCTTCACCCGTATACTTTTCATAAATCTCAAGCACCGAGTCAATTTTATGTTGCGACTCTTTTGAAAGATGTGTCACATCGAGATAGACTTGCATCTTCCCTTCAATACCAAGGCCCATTTCACAAACGCGCAGAACCTCTCTTGAGCCGATATCGCGCGGAACAAGATTTCCAAATGCAGGATAGAGATCTTCGAGAAAATACCAGGGCTCACCTGTCACTCCGCAGGGAATTGTCCTTCCGTCTGAAGTGGTGATGCTTTTTGAAGAGTCACCATAGACCCACATTCTTCCACCTTCTCCACGTACCGATTCAGAGATGAGCCGCATTTTGTCATCTGCGGGAACCGCTGTGGGATGAATCTGAATGAATTCGCCATTGGCATATCTCATGCCCTGTTTAAAGAGGCGCCCATTCGCTGCACCCGTACAGAAGGTGGAGTTGGTCGATTTTTTAAAGATGAGGCCTGGACCGCCCGTTCCGATGACAACAGCATCTGCTTTCAGAACATCCAATTTAAGCGTAAAGAGATCCATGAGGACAATTCCACGCGTCTTTCCCTCCTCGTCCATCACGAGGCGCATGAACTCATGGTGTTCATATTTTTCAACTTGTCCTTTTGCTTCGTAACGTCTCACCTGCTCATCGAGCGCGTAGAGAAGCTGCTGGCCGGTGGAGGCGCCACAAAATGCTGTGCGGTAATAGAGCGTGCCTCCAAATCTTCGAAAGTCGAGATTTCCTTCGGGCGTGCGGTTGAACGGACAGCCCAAACGATCCATCATGCGGATGATGCCAGGAGCTGCGAGACACATTTCAAGTACAGGAGGCTGGTCGGCTAAAAAGTCGCCCCCCTTAATCGTATCGTAGGCGTGGACATGTGGTGAGTCATCTTCATTTTTAAGATTCATCGCGGCGTTGATTCCGCCTTGCGCACAGACCGAATGAGAGCGTTTGACTTTAGTCACGGAGATGATCTTTACGTGGCATCCCATTTCAGCAAGTTTCATCGCGCAAGAGAGTCCCGCCAGCCCTCCACCTACTACGATCACTTCTTTACCCTGTTTTTTTGTCATGTTCGTAGATTTAACCAGTAGGTGCCCCAGATTGCAATTAGTCCTAAAAATGTGATGAGCAGCATGAGGGCATATGCCATTTTAACTGTGAACCTTTGTGCAGACATGCGAAGCACAACCCCCCAGGTGATGAGAAAAGTCCAAAGACCATTGAACGCATGAAAACAAGCCGCGAGCACAAAAACTGTGTAGAGACCAACGTAGATCGGACTTTTAAATGTGTCGCGTACAACAAGAAGCGACGCTGTACCAAAATTATCAGAAACCCCTAAAACTTCTCCCTTTGCAAGCGGGTGCTCATCCAGTTTTGCCACCCATGCTTTGCGGTCTTGAAACTCTTGTGCTGCTGTGAATATCACCGCTTTTTGATGATCGACAAGGTGTGTATCTCGTTCTTTTTTTAATTTCTCCGCTGCCTTGACAAGCGCCTGCTCATCCTGCCTTTTATCCAGCTCTTCTTTTTCGCGCTGGATCGCCTTCTCATCATATAGTTTGACTTTCACACGCTCCGCAACAGTGTAGAGCCCATTATCAACTTTCAATTTAACGAAATAGGTGGTGGTAATCCCTTGAACGAGCGAATCGGGATATTCAAGAAAGCGAAATTTCACAATGTGCCCAGTAAGGCCTATCACCAATATCCATGAGGTGATCCGCTGCCAGGTATAGGCGTGATTTCTTTCATATTCTGGAAGTGAGGGAGAAGCGCCATTTGTGCGAAAAGAGTTTGATTTTGAAGTTAGAAGGTATTTAATGCCCCAAACCAGATGGATAAAAAGGGGAACACCAATCAGGGTGATTTCAATCGTTTGAAGATAGGGAAAATTGTGAATCGCATTCACCGCTTGGACAAATCCCTTGCCACTTTCTCCCAGGAGAAGCGCCGCCTGTGAATTGACAAACAGATGCTCCATGAGAAAAAGCACAAGCCAGAGACCCATCAGCGAATGGACTCTTCTCCAGATAAATGCAGTAGGAACTTTTGAACTGCTCTCGATACTCATCAATTTGGTTATTAAACACCGCGCTGAACTTTTGAAAAAGGAAAAAATTTAATCGCATTTGCAGTTGTGATTTTTGCGATCTCCTGCGCGCTCATGCACCGCACTTCCGCGATCTTCTCGACCGTTTCGTGAATGTATGCTGGCTCGTTTGTGCTACCACGTCTACTTTGAGGAGCAAGATAGGGTGCATCGGTTTCCACGAGGAGATTTTCAAGAGGAAGCTGTTTGACTACTTCGCGAAGCGCTTCCGATTTTTTGAAGGTGATGATCCCAGAAAAGGAGATCATCCAGCCGCGTGCCACGCCTTGCAGTGCTTCTTCGAGAGTTCCTGTGAAGCAGTGAAGAATTGCAGGGTGATGCGGTGCCACCTCATCTGCGATGGCAAAAAGATCATGAAAGGCATCCCTGCAGTGAAAAATTAGGGGGAGTCCCGATTTTTTTGCGAGAGAAAGATACCGTCGAAAAAACTTCTGCTGAGTCTCTTTGGGCGAATGTGTGTAAAAGTAGTCTAGACCCGTTTCACCAATTGCAACAAGCTTGCTTAAGTTTTGTTCTACAAGAGGAAAGAAGGTTTCTCCCTCCTTTTCCACATCGTGCGGTGTGGTAGCTGCCGCATTAAAAATCCACGGGTGTCTCTCTGCGAGGGCAACCCCTTTTTCCAATCCGTCCGCATCAATGCAAATGTTAACGACCTTCTCAACGCCACGCTCGCGTGCGCGCAGCGCAAGAGCATCTGCCTGCTGCACAAGCGGCTCAACAGTTAAGTGTGCGTGCGTATCGATCATGATCAGCGTAATCATATCTCCTATTGGATTTATCGGAAGAGGTTCACTTTGCCGAAAAGTGAACTCTATTCTTTCGGCATCTCTTCTCGAGCGACAAGATTTCATGATATGAAGGATAGATTAATGATATGATGATGGAGAATGAGTGGAAAATTTTCTGCCGAATTATTTTTTCTATCATTCTTATCGTTATTTATCCTTCATATCATGTTTTTTACCCGCTCGCTTCATAGCGTTGACTATTCTTACAGTCGTTCAGCCTATGGGTTGTCTGTTGCACTTTTGGGGAGCTCTTTCTCTCCTTGACAAACTCCCCCTGTTTTCTGTATGCATAATGGCATACCCGAATAGATCTTATGTCGCTTTTTGCAGCTAATATTTTTCTTACAGCCTTTTCACAGTCCGACTTCTTTGGAAAGGTGATCTTTCTTGGGCTGTTTGCACTCTCGGCAATTTGCTGGATCGTGCTGCTCAATAAAGTGAGCGTTGCAAGACATGTGAAGCGGGCATCTCTTGCCTTTCAACTTGCTATTCAACAGAATACACATCCTCTCTTTGCCTTAGATCCTGCAAACCTGCCTAAACCGACAAAAGCTGCGATTCCTCATCCCTTCGCACGGATCTTCTCTGAACTCAAACAAAAATCGATCGATGTTCTGAACAAGAATCGATTCTTCTCCTCTCAAGAAGGGGAAAAGGCGGTCTATCTCTCCTCAAAGGATTTAGAACTCATCGAATCCCAGGTTCTTACGACCATCTCATCGCAAACCAAGCTGCTCAACCATAACCTATTTATTCTCTCGACAATCGTCTCCCTTGCACCTTTTCTCGGCCTGCTCGGGACGGTCTGGGGAATTTTAATCTCCTTTGGAGAGCTACACGGGGGAGCTGCGGCAAGTTCTAATGCGACTGTGCTGAGCGGTCTTTCAACTGCACTTGCTACAACCATTCTCGGTCTTGTCATTGCGATTCCAGCGCTCATCTCCTACAACTACTTGAAAAACTTTGTCCATAATCTTTCTTCAGACATGGAGGATTTTCTCTATCAACTCCTGTCGCAGGTAGAGATGCAGTACCGCAACCCAAAATTATGAAACGTCGACGTTTAACAGCAGGAGAGAGTGTCGAGGAGCCAACGATCAACTTGACTCCACTCATCGATGTGGTCTTTGTCGTGCTCATCATGTTCATCATCATCGCGCCGCTCCTTGAGCTCGACCGAATTCAACTCGCCACTGCTGCACAAAAAGATTCTAAAGAGATGACGGTTGTCCAGGCGAGTAGCCCTCTTGCGATCCATGTCCATGAGGATGATACGATCTGGTTAAATGGAAAACACCTCACCAAAGAAGATCTTCTTCATTTTCTTAAAATCGCAAAAAAGAACTACCCCAATCAGATCCCGCAACTGTTTCATGACAAAAAGGCGCACTTCGGCACCTATCAAACAGTAAAAAATGCGGTTGAGCTAGCCGGTTTTGAGCAGTTAGATATCATCTTACAACCGGGTTAAACATGGACCCCTCCAAACGAAGGGTAGTGCTCCTCGTTCTTGCGACCCACCTTCTACTCCTTGTCTACATGAGCTTCTCCCCCGTCCAGACGGTAAAAAAAACAGCGAAGCCTCTTGTCGTCAAAACGATCGCCCCAAAAACAGTCTCTCCCAAGGAGCAGACCTCTTCTCCACGCAAAGCAGCATCGATAGCGAGTGCAAAAAAATCCACGAAAGAGAGTCCGAAAAAAGAGAAAAAAGAGAAGGAGGAGCCGGTCTCGGAGAAAAAGACAGCAGAAAAGCTGCCGCCTATTGCCGATAAAAAGCTGGTCAAAGGAAAAAAGGAGCCCGCGCCCAAAAAAC
>JBIOJU010000012.1:0-13415 GCA_044451165.1 Chlamydiales bacterium
CGTCCTTTAACAGTTGAGAACATTGAACAATATGCTGTCAGCAGCGCAAAAGTTTTTATCGGAGATGTCCAGTCACTTACTCACATGGACCCCTATCGATTGTCGAAGGATGCGCTGCATCAATATGTTAGGAGTATTCAAAACACGCGGCTTATTAATCGTGGTGCGCAGCCAGAACAGGTGCATGGAGGGCCTGATACTTACGGCGATTTTTTTTGGCATAGGCCCCTGCATTTGGATCGCAAACGCGTGCGTCTTTCACTCACGACAGAGCATCTCACACTTCCAGTTGAGATTGCGCGCCAATATCCCTATCTTGTTTCCGATCTTCCGTGGGTTGATCGAATGGCAAAAGTCTTCTCCAGCATGGAGATGGAGGTGGGTGAGCTCATCCCTGTGCCATCTCATGGGGGAGTAGATCAATATGTGGTTTTTAATAAAATTGGGACCGGGGATGGTTTAGTAGCGTATGCGCTTAAATCCGTTGCGCAAGATTCTGATCTTCTCCCCCTTCTGATCTTTCGTCCATCGCAGTCAGCCGTATTTGCCGCAGAGGATGCTGTAGAAACCCTGTTTAATGATATGGAAGCCAATATTGGAGAAACGGGATACAATGCCGCACGAGAAAGGTTTAGAAGTCTCTTAACAGATCCAGTACTAGGTTCTTTTTTTCTCAATAATCGAAGGCTTCGCTTGTTTGCCTACAGCTTAGGATCGAGTCAAGCACAAAGGTTTCTCAGAGATTTTTGGCAGCATGTGGACGAGGCAATTTTAATTAATGGCCCGAGTATCGATCGAGCATCAGCACAGGCTTTTGCAGATGAGATGAATCGTGAGAATGTTTTTTATGGAAGAGCACCACTGAAGCTTCGTATTTATCGGAATCGACTTGATATTGCAGATCGCGCTGGAGAGGTCCATCTCGGATGGGGAGTCGCTCAAGAGTCCCCCCTGCAAATTGAACTTGTCGAATTTCAAAATGCACCCATTTTGAGTGTTCTCGGCTCTCACTCATACCGCTCATTTGAGCCAGCCCACTGGCCTCGTGTCCAAAGCGCAGAGGCAATTGGTTTCCCGCACAGGTACGAGCGACACGAGCTAAATCGGCAGCTCGACAACTTTCAGCGAGGTCCGGAGATTGAATGGTACGAAAGGACGCGTCAATTTTGGGGCACGCAAGTTCTATATACAGTAGTCTATGGTCTCTATATCTTTCTCAAGACACTACTAGGCATCTTCAACATTCGTCTCTTCCGCTCAAGCCGCACCTAGAACAGAAGTGAGGAACAGAAGATAGGAAAACTATGAACGATGAATGATGAGTGATGAACGGAAGAGTGAAGAGAGTTGGACTAATTCTTTCTTTTCGCTCATCACTCATCATTCATAGCTCATCACTTCTTTTCTTCAGCACTCATCGTTCATAATTTCTTCCTGTCTTCTGTTCTGGACTTTTGGCTCTTCTTGTTCTATGTTGCGAAAAATGCGTGGATGAGAAAATGCCGCGAAGTGCGTAGACGAAGAAGCATCTAAATATGTTAATTATTGAATCTCTACAGAAATTTCATTACTATTTTGAAAATGAGCACAGCAGGGTGTCCCACTCTCCAGCTATCTCAATATCAAGAAAAGGGAGCAGCGCATGGTAGTTGGAAATAGTGGTCTGTTGAATGCCACACAAAGCCAGACTAAGAAGAAAATTCTCATTCTCATTAGCGAAGGTGGAGGAGGCCACAAAGCTGCGGGCGACTCCATGAAGGAAATTTTGGGTAAAGAGTATGAGATCGAAATTGTGAATGCGCTGTCGGACATGCTCCGACCTATCGATGGTTTAAGTCTACTAACTTTTGGTAGATTTACCGGCGAAGATTTATACAATATCTCACTCCGCAAAGGATATCACAAATTCATTAAACTCCTCTTCTGCCACACCGGCACCTACTACATGCGAGGGAGACGGAAACGGATTCAAGCACTATTTGAAAAATATCTGCATAAGAAGGGAAGTAGCGCGCCTGCACTCGTTATCTCCACATTTCCCATGATCAATGCAGGGCTTATCTCGGCCACAAGAAGATTTGATATTCCACTTCTGATCATGCCAACAGATCTCGATAGCGAAACATTTCTACTCGGCATGGATGAAATTGAGATTGGCAATGATGAAAAAGTTGTTGTCGCGATGCCCTACGATGATCCAGATCTGCAACTCAAAGCAGTACGCGAGGGACATCTCAAAGCAGAGCATCTCCATGTCACCGGTTTTCCTGTTCGCCCCGCATGTCTGAAGAAATATCGGCCGGAAGAACTTGCTGAGCTCAGAAAAAAACACGGATTAAAAGAAGGCATTCCAATTCTTACGCTCATCATGGGCGCAGAGGGAGGGGACGCGCTGCTTCCCTATGCACAGGAGCTCTCTAGGCTTTCATTAGAGAGTTATGGAGGGAGTTTTCAACTTAACGTATGTGTAGGAAGAAATCGAAAAATTGCAAAAGCCATCAAAGAGTGGCTTTTGAAACAGGGAGGAACAGCGGTCTATAGCAGCGATGCTTTCACCACGGTTCTCAGCAAAGACAAAGTCTTTGTGCATATACGAGAATTTACGAAAGAGGTAGTTGAGATCATGGCTTGTTCCGATCTTTTAATTACAAAAGCGGGTTCCTGCTCAGTCAATGAGGCGATCTACCTTGGGAAGCGTCTACTTCTGGACAATACAGAAAATTCATCTGCACGCCATATATGGTGGGAGAATTTTAACGTTGCATTTGTCAAAAAACACAACTTGGGCGACGCTTTCACAAGCCTCGATGAACTGCACACAAAAGCCGTTGCATTGTTAAATCAGACTTCCCAATCACCTTCCGCAAGAGGGGATTTTCAACTGCCCTCTTTCAAAGAAAATCTTCTCGCTCTGATCCACAAAATGCTCTAGAAGATGAGAAGTGATGAACAGAAGATAGGAAACTTTGAACGATGAATGATGAGTGATGAACGGAAGAGTAAGAGGAAGAGAGTCGGACTAATTCTTTCTTTTCGCTCATCACTCATCATTCATAGCTCATCACTTCTTCATCTTCTATTATCGCTTGTTACTCGTGTAGGTGCCCATGTCGGCGATCTCCTCTTTGGAGACGGGAGCATAGTGGAAATCATGCTCACGGCTTGTGACACCTTCCATGAGAATAGCAAGACGTCTCAAGTTGCTACGTGAAAGGAACTCTTTTGTAAAACTTTGCAGTCTTTCGTACGAGAGTGCTGACGTTGCGTCGATTTTACGTTCAATCCAGTTGAAGTCTCCATCGTATTCAAAGGCGAGTTGAGTTAATCGTTTACCCATGACAAAAAGATTCTCTGGTACCATCTGTAACGTCTCGATGTGCATTTTGCGCATCTCCTCGAAACGGGTCCGTGGAAGTGCCGAATGGAATTTACCTAAAAAATCTTCTAAAAACAGTTCAAAACGCCCAATGAGATCACTAGGGTGGTGTGTGCTTGATTGGACAGCAAAAAACTGGAGCAGCTGTCGTTCGCGTTCCACTGCCCATGCCTTGGCAATATAGGCGGTTTGCTGCTTGGTGCGTAGCGTGTCAAAAAAGGACTCTTTGAGAACCGTTGCAAGGATCTCTTGCGCGGCTCTCTTTTCAAAAGTAAAAGCCCCCTGTTCTAGAAGTAGTATCACCCCATTGCCTTGGCGCGGCGTGGTCTGCGTGATGAGGTGAGGCCCCCTAGTATCTGGAAGAAGTAGGAGCTCCGCTTTGTGCTGTTCAGAAACGGGCAGAGGGGTTGTCATGCCCTTGATCTCCTCACAGAGCGTCTCGACTTGGGAAGAGGAGAGGTTTCCATATACCAGTCCTTCAGCAAAGCCCGTTTTGAAGATCGCTTTACAATAGGCAAGAAAATCTTCATAGGTCACTTCGCGTAGAACTGACGCCTTTTCAGAAGAGGTGGGCGCGTCATTGTACAGGATGCTGTCGAGAAGCTCACTCGCTTGAACAACAGGGAGGTCTTTGCCCCTGTTTTCATAAGAGCTCATTAATGAGTGCTTGAAGATTTCAAACTGCTCTTTTGTGGGTTGTACTACGCGAAGTTGAGCAAAGATCTCTTTTAAGAGAAGAGCTGCTTTAAAATGGTATCCGTAAAGGGAGATCGAAAATTTGAGATCATCAAACTCGAAAGCAGTGTTCATTCCTGCTCTTTGAGCATGGGAAAGAGTGCTCGAAAGGGCATCATCTAATGCCTTGATGTAGAGATCACCGCAGCATTCAGCTTTCGGACTACCATCGACAAGGGGAGTTTTAAGCGAAAAAGAGGCAAACACTTCAGGCACAAGATAGGTGTGATCTTCTGCCCAATAAACTTTTCCCCATTCGTCATCCATGACGAGCTTTGGGATTACGGTTGTTTCATCCACTTCTCCCACGGTAGCAAAAGTGGAAAGATCTGGAAGAAAAGGGTTGGGTTCAGGAAGAGAGATCCGCGGATGAGGGGCGATCTTGGCCCAGAGGGCCAGTTTTTCTCGCGGAACAGCTCGGACAGCATACTCGGCACCCATCCATTTTTCTTTTCGATCTGGGATGATTGACACCTTCTTCGGATCGGCCTCGAGAAAATAGATGCATGTTTCGGGCGTGAGAGAGCTTAAAAAGCTCGCAAGAAAGGCTGGATCAAAAGTAGAGGGAATGCTTTTCTTTTCCGGATAGGTTTCAAGCGCTTCATCATAGATATCATGAGCATGCCTGGTGATGAAGCTAAAGGCGTCTTCTCGAGACTGGTACTGGTAATTTAAGATCGCCATCTTTTGCATCTCATCAAAAAGATAAGAGGGGATCGGTCTTTCTTTGAGCTTGGCGAGCGCCTGGAAGACGCGCGTAATGACCTGTTCAGTTTGAGCAACGCCTTGGGGCGTTAAGTCGATGTCGATTGTGAAGAGAAGCTTTCCCTTACCGTGGAGATCTGGCGTTGCTTTTAATGACTCGGCGAGTTTTTCGCGTTTGAGCTCTGCAATGAGGCTATTTTCTGCTTCAGAATTCAAAATGTAGGCGACGATGGCGCTCGGCTGTCTCTCCCAATCTGCAAAAATTTCAGGAACCTCCCACATGAGTGAGAGCGATCGCAAATCTTTAATCGGCTGCAAAAAAATCATGTGTCCGCGCTGCTCAGCGGAAGAGAGTTGATCTGGTAATGGTAGTAGATCGACCTCGCGCTCGGGCACGCGCGTAAAAGTCTCCAACACCTGGGTTTTGAGATCTTCCATTGGAAGCGGGGAGAAAACAACGAGATGCATCTTTTCTGAGCTATAGTGACTTTCATACCAATTTTTAAGGGCTGCTTGAGGGATACCTCCAAGAGTTTTGGCGTTCCCCGTTGAAAAGCCAGCATTGGGATGGAGAGGATTGCCGGTCTCTTTAAAAACCATGTACTGTCTCCAGCCATCATTCTCCACGTTTTTTGCGTGTTCTTGATCTACAGCGTGTAGCTCACGTTCGATACAAGAGGTCAGAAAAAGAGGGTCGATAAAAAAATGGGAGAAGCGGTCTAGCGCTCCCGAGAAGGCGTCATTGTTGATAGAAAACATGTAGATCGTGCGATCTGGCCAAGTAGAAGCATTCACTTTGCCGCCGTGATCGCTGATATACTGCATGTATTCAAATTCTTCTGGATAGGCACCTGTGCCCATGAAGAGCATATGCTCAAGAAAATGGGCCATGCCAGGATATTCTTTCGGATCATGCCATGAGCCCGCTCCCACGCAAACTGCAGCAGCAGACTGTTTGGCACCCGGATCGGAGATCAGGTAGACTTGCAAACCATTTGCAAGCTGGAGTTTTGCGCTCTCTCGTTTTGCAAGGGCAGGATTGAGGATCGGGTAGACAGCGGCGTCTTGAATCTCCTGATACGTTTCTACTGGCCCATCTGCAAAAACAGAAACACAAACCGCTGTACAAAGCAGTAAAACTTTAAGATCTTTTACGGAGAAGTGCATCATAGTCCTTTTTTACAAGATTGCGAATATAATCTGCTCGTGATTTTCTGCGCAGATGTTTGTCATTTTCCTCACTCCCAGGAAACTCTTCCATGGAGATTTTTTTCCCCATTGCCAGATGTATATCCACTTTTTGTGTCACGCGCGTCTCTCCCAATTCTTTCTGGACAGTATCCGGAGGGGGGAGAAGATCGTACGTGACGAGTGCAAGCGGATAAAAATGGGTAGGTTTTGTCGCTTTTTGCGCCATGAGGTAGAGCATCTCGATACTTTGGGGGTCGAACTGAGCGATTTCGACCACACCTTGTGCGTTGCGACGGTCGCGCCCACCGCTCGGCGCAACGTAAATCGCCTTTCCGCCCACACTGAGAAGTTCACTCATGAGTTGCATCGTCCGCTTATTATGCAGCTGTTTGTTTGCCTTTTGCTCAGGGGGGTGATCGATATACCGCTTGGAGTAGATGCAGAGCAGGTTGCAGCCCATACTAAACGGAACAGCAAGAGGATCCGTGACAACTCGTTCACCCGCAACAAAAATCATCTCCTCGGCAAAATGTGGATGCGTTTTTTCCAGAAGCAGGTTAATCGCAAGAGGATCCCCTTCGATCTGGTGGTTGGCAAAAAGAATCACATTCTCTTTTCTTTTTAAGCTTTCTACGATTTCATCAATATTTTCTAATCCCAAAACATGCGAATGGGGAAGGTCGATTAAAGGTCGAAAAAAATCGATCCCGAATTTGTAGTAATCAAAAGGTTTCCGCACACGTTCATGGTAGGGAGCAAAGAAGAAAGGGTTTGCAATCTGCTGCTTGACAAGATCGAGAAAAGTGAGAAAGCGCTCTTCATAAGCAGAAGGCCCCTCGATCGCCTCTCCATCAGCCTTGCGATAGCTGATGTAAAAACCCTCTAGCATCGTTTTTAACTGCGAAGGAATAGATCCGTTCGCAATACAGAGGTTAAGTTTTTCGAGATAAGGCGATGAGTTAGACTTCAAGCAGCTTACCGTTAATCGTGGAAAAGAACTGGTAATCGTTTAGGTGAAGGTTGTCACTCTCTGCAAACTCGAGTTGCGCATTCTCTTGTTCTGCAAACCTATGGAAAAACTCCTTGTCTCCATGCCCAAGAAACTGATTGACCTGTGGGTGGCAGACAAGCTTAAGTCCAAACTGCTGATCCACCATGACCAATTTTTTTAGTGTTTTTTCAATTTCAATAGAGACCGTCTCGTAAGATTTAATGAGCCCACTGCCGCTACAATAGGGGCAATTTGTGAAAAGAGTTTGCATGAGTGATTCGCGGCTTCTCTGACGCGTCATCTCCACAAGGCCAAACTCGCTCATGCCCAAAATTGTGCACTTTGCCGTGTCGTCTTTCATCGCTTCTTTTAAACAGTCTAGGACTCTGCGCTGGCTCTTGCGCGCGCGCATATCGATAAAGTCGCAGATGATGAGCCCGCCAATGTTTCTCAGACGCAGCTGCCGTGCAATCTCTTCTGCAGCTTCCATGTTGATGCGGACAAGAGATTCTTCAACATCGACTGAGCCGCCTGAAGAATTGCTTCTCCCAGAGTTCACATCGATTGTGAACATCGCTTCTGTGTGGTCGAAGAAGAGATATCCTCCAGAAGGGAGCCAAATCTTATGTCGAAGAGCTTTTTCGATTTCTCTCTCCACGTTAAACCGTTCGAACATCGGGACCTTGTCGCGGTACATTTCGATATTGAGATCGTGCTCTCCGGCGTATTTCGAGTAGATGCGTTTACATGTTTGATAAGTGGAATAATCATCCGTCATCAATCTGGTGAACCGCTTGTCTACTGCCAGCATCACGGCGCGTTTGATCAGGTCCGATTCTTCATACAGACATGTCGGTCTCGTTGCCTTGTTAAACTGTTCTACAATGCCCTGCCATGTTCTGAAAAGATCGGTTGCTTCGTCGATCAGCATTTCAGGCGTCGCGTTGATGCTAGCAGTGCGGCAAATGAGGCCCATATCTTTTGGCATTTCGAAGGCTTGGATCAGCTTTTTGAGGCGCTCGCGTGCCGCACTATCCTCAATTTTGCGAGAGACTCCGCGGTGTGGAGTGTTGGGCAAAAGCACTAGGTAACGCCCTGGAATTGAGATGTTGGAGGTGAGGCGCGCGCCCTTGCTGCCGATCGGCTCTTTAACCACCTGCACTAGCACAGGCTGGTCGTGTTTTAGAATTTTGGTGATGTCTGCTTCTTTTTGAGATTTGGACTCTTTTTCAGGCTCCTGATCCCAATCAAAATCCATCTCAAACATCTCTTGAAATTTTTGAGCATTTTCAATGATGTCAGAGATGTGGATGAACCCATTTTCTCCCTCGCCAATATCGATAAAAGCAGATTGAATGTTGTGTAAAATGTTGGTGACTCTACCGCGATAGACGTTTCCCGTCAGCTGGCGGTTTTTTTTTCTCTCGATCACCAGATCGTATAAAATCCCATTTTTAAGATGTGCAAAACGTCGCTCTTTGGATTCGACGTTTAAAAGAATTTCTTCCATTTTTAGCTCTCAGGTAAATTTTTCATTTTGGCCCTATCTTACCAGAAGCGCAAGTTACGAGCCAGTTGCAACACTAAAGAAGAAAGAAAGAAGGATTTTTACCACAGAGAACACCGAGAGCACCGAGAGGAAGAGAATAGCAAGATCACAGGATGACTAGGAAAAAAGAGGGTCTTATTTTTCCCTCCTCTTCTCGGTGCTCTCTGTGTTCTCTGTGGTTAAAATTTTTTCCTTCTTTAGGAGACGGAGTGGGAGAGCTGCTGCTTGATTTTGCCTAGGAAGTTGTGCTCGATGAGATGCATGGCTGCCTTTGCGCTGCTGACGAAAGAAGAAGCTGCGCCGGTGCCGTGGCACTTGATGATGATCCCATCTATCCCGCATAAGATCGCGCCGGGGTGCTCCTCATAGTGGAGCCGATACCTGAGCGCGGCAAGTGACGCTTGGAGGTGAGAAGGGGGAAGTCCCGCTTTGTTTTCTGTGAGCAGTTCCAAAATTGAGAAGGCCAATCCTTCTGCTGTTTTCAAAAGGACATTTCCAGAAAAGCCGTCTGTAACGAGCAGGTCTATATCTCCCTGAAAAAGATCTCTTCCCTCGATATTCCCAAAGAAATGGAAAGATCCCTTCTCGGAAAGCGCGTGGAGATGCTTGTAAGTCTCTTGTAGCTCTGGCGTTCCCTTTTTTGGTTCAGTGCCAATATTCAAAAGGCCTACGACCGGTTTTTCCACCCCACGACTTTTCTGATAGGCGATGCCCATCAGCGCGAACTGGATGAGATGCTGGCTTTTGCACTGGAGATTGGCTCCCACGTCAATGACAGCCACCACTTTTTTCTTAGTAGGGAGCAGTGCGAGAAGAGCAGATCTTTCGATGCCAGGAAGAAGAGGAATAAGAATCTGGCTACTTGCAAAAAGTGCGCCTGTGTTTCCTGCAGAAATGAAAGCGTCGATTTCATGGTTTTGTAATTGAGTAACGCCCTGGATAATTGAAGAGTGCTTTTTCTTGCGTAAAGCAGAAAGCGGCTCATCCTCCATTGTGATCACCTCGGTGCAGATGACCGTGCGAATCTCAGTGGGAATCTCTTTGGCCAAAGCGGGAGGAATGAAAAAAGTGAATAAAACTTTTTCTTTTAATTCTTGATGCAGTGCAACAAGAGGTCCCAGAAGCTGGGCAGGGGGGAGATCGCTTCCAAGTAGGTCGATCCCAATCCGAAGAATGTTATTCTTTTGCCTCATGCACTACTGCCCTTCCTGCATAGAATCCACAGTGGGGACAGATTCGATGCGCCCAAGTGGGTTTCTTGCAGTTTGAACAACCAGAAACGTTGATCGGACTTTTAGCATGGTGAGAGCGTCTAGAATTTTTTCGCGCATTGGAGGTGCGGTTACGTGGCACTGCCATATTCAATCTCCATTATAAGAATCCAAACATCTTACTCTCGACGATAATTTCCGTAAAGGCTACGTAGTGAAAAAATTTTTATCGGGAAGGGGAGGGGAAAAGGGAGATGCATAAGTCTTTGGGGTAACCTCCAAAGACTTTACCTCTTTTTTTTTACTTACTTTTTTTCGTGGCTTAGTGGGTGGGACCAGTTGGGTTTTTTGAAGAGGAGGATGATGGAGGGGGCGGTGCAGGAGAGAAGGATGCCGAGAAGGAGAAAAAGTAGATAAAAGAGAGTATTGCCTACTACGAGTTGTGCCGGGGGGAAAAAGCCGATCATAAATGTAGAAAAGCAGCCCACAATTCCAAGGCCTGCTACACACCAGATGCCAAACTTCCCACCTGGAATTTTATAGCTTCTCACCACGTCTGGTCTTTTGTATCGAAGCTTGATCGCAGCTGCAAACATCAAAATATACATGATCAGGTAGAGCTCACCTACGAGCGCATTTAAACTCCAAAAAGCTGCACTGACGGTCGGCATGATGAGAAAAATCACTGAAAAAATGGTGACGATAACCGCTTGAGAAATGAGAAGTGAGACGGGCATCCCGTGACGGTTTAATCTGCGAAAGAAAGGGGGAAGATCTCCACTTTGTGCTGCTCCCAAAAGTCCCTTGCTTGGGCCCGCAATCCATGTGCTCAGTGTTCCAAAGGCGCCGATGGCTAGCATGAGGGCAATCACCGGCGTGAGCTCCTTGAGGCCGTAGGCGTTTACAAAAAAGGAGAAGGCTTGAATGGAGCCTGCCACCAGATTGATCTCCTGTTGAGGGATCACAATCGCAATTGCGAGCACGCCCAGAACATACAATCCAAAAATTAAAATTGCCGAAAGAAGAATCGCTCGAGGAAAATTTCTCTGAGGGTTTTGCACATCGCGCGCATGGACACCAGACATTTCAAGACCTGCAAGGGCAACTAGAACTCCTGAAAAGAGGACCAGCTCTCGCGGCGAACTCATGTCCGGGATCAGATTTTCCCAGGTGAAGGATAGCTGGATAGGATTTCCTGAAAAAAACCAGATCAGTCCAAGAAGAATGATCAGTCCGCCCGGGATGATTAAACCGCCGATCACTCCAAATGTGCTGATCCATCCCGACATGCGCATCCCCAATAGATTGGCAAGTGTCGTTAGCCAGAAAATGCCAATGACCGTTGCAAAGGTGTAAAAGGCGTTATTTGCAAGGGAGGGACTGAAGATATAGGCGAGCGTGCCAGCAATAAACGAAAGAAGCGTGGGGTAGTAGATCACATTTTCTGCCCAGAGTAGCCAGACAGCTAAAAATCCTGTGCGATGGCCAAAGGCCTCCTTGACCCACTCAAACACTCCACCTGTCTTGGGCCAGCCCGTCGCAAGTTCTGCCGCGACCATAGAAACAGGAATGAAGAAGAGAAGCGCAGCGAGTCCAAAGAAAAAAAGTGAGGAGACCCCATATTCTGCGATTGTCGGCCAGTTGCGCACACTACTCACTGCTGCCACGTTGATCATGGCAAGCATGAAAACAGAAAGTGTTCGTTTAGAAGAGCTCATGGGCGAGATTATCGCCTAAGCCCTCAAGAAGATGCAAATAAAAAACCCTCGAGGGTTTTTTAGCGACCTCGGCCGCGTCCTTTGGATTGTCTTGGGCCTTGCCCCATCGCGGGTAGCTTTTTGCCGCGTGGAGAAGGGTTGACGGGCGACTTGCTCGCTGGAGCTTCATTTGCGGGCTGCGATGGCCTGCGGCTTCCGCGTCGTTTCCCATCGTCTGGAATTGTCAGCGTGACTTCTGGTACTGGTCCAGCTTTCACGTCGGTCGATTTGTCTGAATCGCTCGAGTTGGATGCTCGATCATCCGACCCCACGCTCGATTTTCTTTCACGACCGCTTGCATCCGGCGCAGAAGTCATTTGGCTGCTCTCTTTTACTAGGTAATCAGCTAGTGACCCACAACTCAAAGGGAACATCTGAACTGCATGCATATGTAATGCGACCGGGGGGAGACGTTGCGCCGGCTTGGCTGCATTTGCGCGGCTTGCTAAGCGAACAAAATCAGCTTGCTGCTGTGCGTATTGTTTGTAGACATTAAACACATCAGAAGACTTTTGCAGGTGTCTTGGAGTCACAATCGGCTTGGCTAGAGATAATTTGTTAAGCAGGGTATCGGCAGTTAAATCAGGAGTAGTAGAGGGATCGATAAATCGCTCCATCGCTTTTCTTCTGCGAGCGAAAGCGCTGTCAAAGTGATTCTGTGCATAATGGGTGATTAATGTCGCTTGGATCTCCATCCGCCTGCGTTCTCCTACTGATAGAGCTGAGTATGTCTGGGTCAAAGCACCAGAACGTCCCTGCTCCGTTTCAGTCGCAAGGAAGGGAGTTGCATCGATATAATCTTGCATCATTTCCAATGCACATTGATCAAACAGTTTCCCTTGTTTTGTCAAAATATCGCGCATCTCAAGACTGATCTTATCCAGCGCCTTTCTTGCAAGGTGGGTCTGCTGTTCAGCTGCTTTTTGGTGGTCTTGCGTTTGATCTTGACGATACAGAGAATAGATTTTTGGGAGACCGAAGGCCAAAGGAAGACCGATGAGTGTAAGGTAGTACAAAACCATGTCACCTTGAGAAGCTTTGGAGGCCCCTTGACTTTGACTAGTCAAAATAAAGTAGCCAATTAACGCCGTGAGAAACAGGGTGTATTTTAGTGCGCGTTGAGTGTTTTTTGAACAGCAGTCGGAAGTAGGCAGGCAATCTGAAACACAGCTTGATGATCTCTCGTCAACAAGTTCGCTGATAGTTTTTGATAGCGTGGTGCGATACTCTTTCAACTGATCATTAAGTTTAGCAAGCGTTTCGCACGTCTCTTCGGGAAAGGGAAGATCTCCCTCCCGAAATCGCATGAAGCGCATGTATTCTTTGTTGAGAAGATTGCATGTAAACGCAACAGAATTTCTCATCTTGGAAAGCCTTACCGCCTGACCGCTTTCGGGCTGAGCATTATCTTGCCTAGGCTTTGAAGATAAAAAATCTTGGTGGATCATTTTGATTAAATCGTCAGGAACGCCATCTTCTCGCAAAACATCGGCAATATTTTCTTTTGTTACTGTGCGATCGACCAATTTTTTAGCCGCGTTTTGAGACAAACTCATGCTGGTTACTTGCGGGGTAGGGCTTGGTTGCCCTGCTGGATTTCCTGGAACATTGACTTGTGGTACAATATTTATTTGTGCAACTTGGGCGACGTTGGCGTTAGGAGCCACACCACTTTGGCCGTTTCCAGGCGCTGGGGGTGTATGTAATGGGGAAGGAGGTCCGTCTACTGGAATATTAATTCTTATAACAGTCATAAATATCCTATGTTTTTGTAGCAATTATATGTTATAAGCACAATAAAATCAATTTAATTTAAAATATTATTATTAATTGTATTAATAAGAAAACAAACTTAAGTTAAGTAACTAATTATTAGTAGTTTGCGATTTTGACCATTTTA
>JBIOJU010000013.1:0-12281 GCA_044451165.1 Chlamydiales bacterium
GAATTCAGCAGGAGATGGAGAAGCACAGAATAGAGCGCTCCCCTCATCGGCGTTTTAAAGTTTTTTTGTGCGTAAAAAGCCGGGGCAAGAAGAAGAATTCCTGCCGCGGGAAGAAGCCCTATTCCATATGCCCAGAGACAGAGCAGCGTCTCGTACGTCGCAATCATGGAAAAATCACCATGACCGTAAAAAAGGTTCACAATGGGAGCCCCCAAGATGAGCAAGACTGCTGTTGCAGGAAGCATGAGAGCAAAACACTTGAGGAGAGAAGAGAGAAGAAGTGTGAGAAAGCTCCCCCACTCCCCTTTTTCGGCAGCCCGAGAGAGGGAGGGTAAAAGCGCAGAGGAGAGAGCAACGCCCAAAAGTGCTAGCGGAAACTGCTGAATGCGGATCGCGTACCAGAGGTAGGCGGGCCCTTCAAGATTTGCAAATCTTGCAAAAACGGCATCGAGCGCGCTATTGACCTGCATCGCACCAATCCCAACGACCCCAAAAAAAATCGGGGCGACCACGCGTCTAAGCTCATGTGAAAAGAGGACCGGTTTAAAAAATGTGCGAAGTGGAAGGCTTTTTCTAAAAAACTTGACCATCTTAGGCACGGTAACTGCCCACTGCATCAGGAAGGCGAGACAGATGGCAACCGCAAGAGGCGGCATCGCTTGTTCAGGCGTAAGATCTTTGAGCCACCAGACAGCTCCAATCCAGACAGCATTAAATGCGACAGGAGCAAATCCCGAAAGAAAAAAACGGCCTTCACATTGCAAAAGCGCAGAGCCGAGTCCGAATAGACAGATGAAAATCACCCCGGGCATCATGAGCATCATGAGCTGTAAAATTTCTGCTGTGTTTTCTCCAATATTTCCTCTCATCCAGACCCATAGTCCCCCTTCGAAAAATAGCGTCAGAAGCAGCAGAAACACAGCGAGCGAAAAAAAGAGGTCGCGGAAAAAAAGCGCTCCCTTCTCCTGTGATGAGGCGCGCAGAGTTTCAAAGTGCGGAATGAATCCGTTAGCCATCTGTCCTTCACCAAATAGTCTTCGCACAAGGTTAGAAAAACGAAAGGCCACCATAAACGCCGCAAGTGCAGGATGGCTACCAAAACACCATGCCATGGATAGGTCGCGCAGGAGTCCCGTTACGCGGCTGAGGAGAGTCCCGGAAAGGAAATGGAAAGCAGACCTGAAAAGAGTTTGGGGTTGTTCTTGGGGCATATTAATTTGTAAAGTTACTACATTTCTCATATAATCGTGCTTTTTTGAACAGCTTTATGAAAAAAACGCCTGCTAGCCAACTTCTCATCGGTGCACACACCTCCATTGCGGGAGGTGTGCACAACGCGCTGCTCGAAGGGCAAGCAATCGGTGCGACGACTGTGCAAATTTTTACGAGCAACCAGAGGCAGTGGAAGGGAAGACCCATCCCTGAGAAGGAGCTTGAGCTCTGGCACGAGACTCTCAAGGCGACAGGCCTTAAAAAAATCATGAGCCACGGCAGTTATCTGGTTAACTTGGGCTCTGCGGACCAAGACGCTCTGCATAAGAGCCGCACTACATTTAAAGAGGAGATCGCGCGCTGCCATGAGCTTAAAATCTCCTACCTGAACTTTCACCCGGGGGCGGCCGGAGAATCGGATGAACTGGAATGTTTGGATCGAATCGCTGATAGCTTGCTCGAATGCGAGTCTCTTTTAGAAAAAGGTTCCACGCGTCTTCTTTTAGAGGCAACCGCTGGTCAGGGAACGAGTGTTGGCCACCGCTTCAAGCATCTTGCCTACGTGATTGACAAGGTCCATAAAAAAGTTCCCGTGGGTGTCTGCGTCGACACTTGCCATATTTTTGCGGCTGGGTATGATATTCGCACCGAGCGCGGATGGGAAAAAGTGCTCAAAGAATTTGATGAGACCGTGGGATTAAAATATCTCTACGCTTTTCATCTCAACGACTCGCTGAAACCGCTCGGCTCGAGACGTGACCGTCACGCCTCCCTCGGAAAGGGAGAGATCGGACTCGAGTGTTTTAAAGTGATGATGAACCATCCAGACTTGCGCGATCTTCCAAAATATCTTGAGACACCCGTGCCAGAACAATGGAAAGACGAGATCCAGCTGCTTAGGAATATGGCGTGAAGAAGAAATTTACTACAAAGAACGGCTTTGTGGCATAAATCGGAAAAAAACCACCGAGTACACCGAGAACACCGAAAGGAAAATAATAACAGGACACCGGGATTATTAGATGGGAAAGAGAAAAAAACAAGACTCTCTCTATTTCTCTTCCCTCGGTGCTCTCGGAATCCTCGGTGGTGAAAATTGAATTGTGCAACAACGCCACAGAGAACACAGAGAAAAATTCATGATCAATTGGTCATGACTCTTTTATTTTCGACAGGACAAGTTTAATGAAACATACAAAGATTAAGACACTACAAAATTCTGACATTGGGAAGACACTCACGGTTTGCGGATGGATCCGCTCTGTACGCGACCAGAAAAATTTTGCCTTCATCGAACTAAATGATGGCTCCACTCTCGGATCACTACAAATCGTTGCAGACGCCGCACAGATGTTACCAGAACTGACAACAGGGGCATCTGTTGCAGTGACAGGAAAACTGGTAGAGAGCCCCGGTCAAAAACAGAAATGGGAACTCAAAGCAGAAAAGATCCACCTCTTTGGCACCTGCCCGCCCGAAGAGTACCCCTTGCAGAAAAAAAGACACTCGTTTGAATTTCTTCGCACGATTGCGCATCTTCGCCCACGCACAAACACGCAGGGTGCTGTGTTGCGCATCCGTCATGCGCTTGCACGGGCAACCCATGATTTTTTCCACGAACGCGGGTTCCTCTATGTTCATACTCCCATCATCACCGGATCCGATGCGGAGGGTGGAGGCAAGCAGTTTGCTGTGACAACCCTCGATCTGAAAGCAACCCCCCGTTTAAAAGATGGCGCTGTCGACTTCTCACAAGACTTTTTCCATAGACCCACCTACCTCACTGTCTCTGGGCAGCTGAACGGCGAAACTCTTGCATGTGCACTCTCTGACGTCTACACCTTCGGGCCAACTTTTCGTGCAGAACCCTCGACAACGACACGTCACCTTGCCGAATTTTGGATGATCGAGCCTGAGATGGCCTTTGCAGATCTTGAAGATGACATGGAGTGTGCAGAGAGCTACTTGAAGTATGTGACGAGCTATGTTCTCGAGCATTGTCATGAGGATCTTGAGCTCTTTGACCAGTTTGTAGAAAAAGGACTGATCGAAAGACTAAAACATGTCGTCGACTCCCCTTTCGTGCGTCTCACCTACACAGAAGCTGTAGAAATTCTGCAGCAGTCTGGCCGTGCGTTTACCTTTCCTGTCTCCTGGGGTATGGATCTTCAATCAGAGCATGAACGCTTTTTAGCCGAAGAGCATTGTAAAAAACCGGTGATTCTCACTAATTATCCTGTAAAGATTAAATCATTCTACATGCGTGCGAACGAAGATGGAAAAACTGTTGCTGCCATGGACGTACTTGTTCCCAAAATTGGTGAACTCATCGGCGGCAGCCAGCGCGAAGAGAGATTTGATATTCTGAAAAAGAAGATCGAAGAGTTTGGTCTTCATCCTGAAGACTACTGGTGGTATCTACAACTCCGCCAATATGGCACAGTGCCCCACGCAGGCTTCGGCGTCGGCTTCGAACGCCTGATTCAATTCATCACAGGCATGGAAAATATCCGCGACGTGATCCCCTTCCCGCGCTTTCCTGGGAATGCGGAATTTTAAGTTTGATCATGTTCCAAGGGGTGACATGCCCCTGAGATCTTTGCTTCTTGTCTTCCTCGCATGCCAATCACGTAGGCACTTTAACTTCGATCCAGCTTGGCAAGGGAGAGACCCAAAAGCGCATGTAGTAGACAGTGCCGTTTGACAAGAGACCTGCCGTGTAACTAAATGAGCTGCGAGAAAGGACGAGCACGTCTGCAAGAACCATCGATGTGAACGTCTCTTCAATCGATGCATTGATGTGTAGGACGATATCATCCCCTAGAAACGTTTTCCTAAATTTTTTTGGTCTTCCCTGCGAATAGATATGAAACAAGGGTCTTTGCGTGAGATATTTCTGCCTTAGATTGTTAATTATGTTTAGATAAACGCTATCGGGAGTGTCCGTTCCATCCACTCGGTTGTCATGGGAATTAGATCTTCTAATGTGACCGGCGATATGCAGATGCTCGTCATCGAAGTAGCGACTTCGGTCTTTATTTACTCTGAAAATCTCTTTGATGTTTTTGAACGCGCTCGTCTCTATGCATTGCCCAATGTTTTGATCAAAGAATACCACAAAATCTCTTACGCTAATTTTTGTTTGGAGTGCGACATCGTTGTTGTGTGGAAAGTAATCGATCACATTGGCGAGCCACTCCTTCTTTTTGATGAAATCTGGATCGTTATCGTAATTGTGTTCCATGCTTACGAAAGGAGAATATAGAAACGTTTGCTGATTCATCTCAGCGTACAACATGGCATAGATGATCGTCTGAAACTGCGCGCCAAAACCATCGCTTCTCAATGGATTTGTAACAAACTCTTCTGCTGCGCTTTGTCGCGTAAATCCGATGACAAGGCAGACAGTCAATAAAACTCTTCTCATCATTACAACCTATCTCGCCTTACTCAAAAAAGGCCGGAAAATACGCATATTATGACCCTTTCGGCAACTCCAATTGTCTGACATTTTCGGACCATGCTCCGGAAAAGTCTGCGTTTTCCGGAGTATACTCCGATTTTGTCGTTCATTTTTTTGTCATACATGCAGATTTTAGGGGGCAATTTATGCATGTATTTCATAAATTGCTGATATTTAGATAATTAGAAAGAACAATAGAAATCTGCTAGACGCAGCAAAGTTTTTCTTCTTTTTGTGCGAAAATCGCAAGCTGCCTGGTTACTAGATGGGCTACGCTTTCTCTACAGCGTGAAAGCTGTTCATCGTTGCGCCCTGCCTTAGCTTGAAGAAGGCGATTCATGCTCTCGATGTTGAGGAGCGTGATTCTTGGATCATCTGCAAGCCGAGGATCTACGTTCCGCGGCACGCAAAGATCGATGATCAGTCGCGTGTTGATCTCTCCTTGCATCGCTTGTTCGGTAAGAAGATATTCCGGCAGATTGGTGCCGCAAATTACAAGCGGATATTTTTGCCAGGAGGAGATCTCATTCCACTCGATGAGGTTAACACTCCCCTCATGTGCAAACTCGTGTGCAGCATGGAGACCCCTTGTGCAGAGGGCAAGCTTCTCTACGTCTTTTCTTCGGAAAAACCGCATGATTTTGCGATTGATCGCGGAATTGCCAATGAACAGCACTGGGCCTTCCAAATTTAACTGCTGTTTAAAGAGCTGAAACACACTCCCCTCTAAACTGAGATTTCCTCGAGGGAAAAAAGAGGTAGAACGCATCTCTTTTGCTATTTTGAAACACTTTTGAAAAAGAAAGTGAAGCGGCGTGCTTAACGAACGATAAAGGAGAGCATTTTCATAGGCGCGCTTCACCTGTCTTTGAATCTCCGTCTCTCCAATAATCACGCTGTCGAGCCCGGAAACCACCATTGCAAGATGCAAAAAACAGTCTCCTTCGAAATGGCTATAGAGATGTTCTTCGAAGGGAAGTTCTAGTTCTTTTC
This sequence comes from Chlamydiales bacterium, assembly GCA_044451165.1. GTDB lineage: Bacteria > Chlamydiota > Chlamydiia > Chlamydiales > Rhabdochlamydiaceae. Next base: position 5,669 of record JBIOJU010000013.1, read on the forward strand.
GTAACAGCTCTAGGATCTCACCATGCACCGCTGGAAGATCGTCACCGGAAAAATAGATCTCCGTCCGATGGCAGGTCGCAAGAAGTAGAGAGTTTTCTATTCGCAAAGGAGCGGAATCCAACCCAAAAAGCTTTTGCGCCGCACGCGTCAGCCGCTCTCTTAGATCAAGCTCTGAGGATTTTGCATTCATCCCCATCACTCCAATACGCATCTCTCTCTCCTTTTTTGGCTTGAATGTACTAAATGTTGGAATTCTCATCGAGGCAAGAAAGTATCTTGTCGAGATCGAAACCGCGCTGCATGAGCATTCTGATGATTTTTTCTCGCGTAAGCGCGCGACGCTTTAATTTTGCGTGCAATGTCATGATGCCAGGCCTTTGATCGAGCATCTGTAAATCGCGTGCCGTCCTCTCTGTGAGAGCTCCTTTCGCACGTAGTTCGAGCGCGATGCGCCGAGGTCCTCTTCCACGTGCCTGCTTACTTTCAATGACGTTCTTTACTCGGGCTTCGTCATTAATGTACCCCTTTTGGACGCATAGTGTGATCATCTTTTCGATGATTTCAGCAGAATAACCCTTGCGGCGCATCTTTTCGCGGATCTCTTGTTCAAAATATCCTCTTCTCGCAAGTAGAAATAGCACATAGGCGCGCGCTCTTTCCTCCTCGGTTTTTTGTTGCATCGTAATCCCCCTCAAGCAAAGATATGGGAAGAGGCATTTATGGATCAAAACATCAAACCAACTCCTCCCACCGGCCCCTCACCGCACGGCCCGCAGGGGGCGCCATCTTCTCCTACAGGGGCATTTCCCTCCTCATCCGGCAGCGGCTATGGCTCCGATGTCATGTCCGCCTGGGGGAAAATGTTTGGTGGCCAAGCAAGCGCAGATGAATTGAAAGTGATCATCGATTTCACCATCAAACAGGCTGTTGACCAGATGAAAAAGCAGCAGCAGCACGCGCTAGAAGCAATGAAAAAACTCCGCAGAGAACAAGAAGAAAACCAGTAGAAGATTAAGAAGTGATGAACGATGAATGATGAGTGCTGAGCTGAGGAAAAAAAAAATTCGGAAGCGGGATTGGTATTAGATCTCTTTCTCTCTTTCGTTCATCACTCATCACTCATAGTTCATCGCTTCTTGTCTTCTCATCGTTCATCACTTACCCACCGGTTCCCACTGTCGGATGAAATCGAGCAGCTTTTTTTCCGATGGATGAGAACGAAAAAGTTGTGAAGCTTGAGAGTTACGACTCAGATGTGCAATTTTTGCGAGGAGGTGCAGGTGCCTCTTATCATTTGAAGAGAAGAGAAAAAAGAGAGTGTGCACGGGCTGACCATCAAGTGCGCCGTAATCGAGAGGTGTCTTAGGAAATACCACCACAACAGTATCTGAAGGGCCCTGTAGCAAAAAGTCTCGTGCATGAGGAATTCCGATCCCATGGCCAACTGCTGTAGGCATCAGCTGTTCACGGTCCAGAAGCAGTTCTGCTAGCACTTCTGCATCGAGGCCTAAGCGCGGGGCAACAATTTTCATCGTGGAGCGGATGATCTCCTCTTTGGTCTCTCCCTCAGCGTGAGGAAAAACACCACCGTTATGAATCGCGCGATAAAGACTAAATTGTTGAGCTCCTACCCCTTTAGAAGAGACAGATTGCGGATCTTGGTCTAAAAGAAAGCCCTCTTTTGCAGCTTCCTGCTTGAACCCCATCATCCAGTTTTCAATTTCAATCCTGCTGAACCGATACTGGTGGTTCAATCGATAAGCAGGAATTTTCCCAGTGGCAAGCCATCGACGCACGGTTTTTGCGGAAACATTGAGCAGCTCCGCAACATCCTTCAATTTAAGATCCATAATACCCCCACAAAATAAGCGCAAAACAGAATACAAGGAAGTGATGAACGATGAGTGGTGAACGATGAACTGAAGAAAGAAAATTGTTTTCCAGATCTCTCTTGATCTCTTTCATTCATCACTCATCACTCATTATTCATCGTTTCTTTCTAGGTTCCTTGGAAGAGAGCTACGACCTCTTCGGCTGTTTTTGCTTTTAATAGCTTTTTTCGTCTCTCTTCGTCTTTTATGGCAATGGTAATCTTTGACAAAATGTACAAATATTCCGTTTGTTGGTTAGCAGGACCTCCTATCATAATGATGAGACGCACTGGTGCTCCATCTAGAGAATTCCATTCCAGGCCTTGCCCCTGCTGAATGCCAATTGCGATAAAAAAATCCTCGTATCCCTCCAGTTTAGCATGTGGAATGGCGACGCCCATTCCTATGCCTGTCGATACGATCTTTTCACGGTTCAGAATGGCGGAGTAGTAGGCTTCTTTGTCTTGCAACGCTCCGTCAGCATCTAATACTTCGACCAGAGCGCGGAGAGCCACATCTCTTGAGGTTGCATGCAAAAAAGCAATACGCCGCGTATCCAAATACTTATCGATTGTCACGGGTTCTCTTCGTTTAAAATTAATGCGCGCCAGTATGGCCAAATCCCCCCGCTCCTCTTGCTGTGCTTGCAAGAGTCGTCTCTGGTCTAAATTCTCCACGTACAATTGGTGCAACAACAATCTGCGCGATCCGCATTTTCGGTGTAATCACAATGGGAAGTTTTCCATGGTTAATCAAGATCACTTTAATCTCCCCTCGGTAGTCTGCATCAATCGTGCCTGGCGAATTGAGCACTGTCACTCCATATTTTAGAGCAAGCCCACTACGAGGTCTCACCTGGATTTCATAGCCGTCGGGAATCGCACAACTCACCCCCGTGGGAACAAGAAGTGTCATCCCAGGTTCCAAGATAATCTCCTCTTCAATACAAGCACGCACATCTGCACCCGCTGCGAGCGCAGAAGCATAGACAGGAAGAAACTCCTCGTCTTGAACAACTGTTGGAATTTGGATCATCTGGATTTTATTCTTCCGAGTGGGCCATCAACTCTTCCATCGAGCGCGCACTCTCATTTGGGCGCGTCTCTTTGTTCCCCATGAAAAAGTCGATAAGCGTATACAGCCTATCTTTTAATTCATGCCGATTTACAATGCAATCGATCATCCCCTTTTCTAAGAGAAATTCCGATTTTTGTGCTTTTGGCGGAAGTTTTTGCCGAATTGTCTGCTCCACAACGCGCGGTCCAGCAAAACCGATCAGGGCATCGGGTTCTGCGAGAATCACATCACCGAGCGCGGCAAAAGAGGCTGTCACGCCCCCCGTTGTGGGATTGGTAAGAACAGAGAGAAAGGGAAGACCATCATCATGCAAGAGAGCAAGTGCTGCAGAGGTTTTTGCCATCTGCATCAGCGAAAAGATCGACTCTTGCATCCTCGCACCACCAGAGGCAGAAACGATGATTAAAGGAAGTTTTTCGCGCTTGGCATGCTCGATCAGCCGGGTGAGACGCTCTCCCACCACAGATCCCATCGAACCACCCATAAAACTAAAGTCTAGAACACCGAGGGCCGTTTTGCGTCCACGTAGGGAGCAGGTGCCCACAATGACCGCTTCGTCGCGGCCCGATTTTTTTTGGGCGCTCTTAATTCTTTCTGCGTAGGGTTCTGTATCGGTAAAAGAAAGAGGATCGAGCGGTTTTAATGTTGCAAAAAGCTCCACAAAACTTCCCTCGTCAGCAAGAAGCGCGATCCGCTGCGCCGCAGTCAGACGATTGTGATGGCCGCACTTCGGACAGAGCTGCAAGTTGCGCGCAAGCTCACTCTCGTGCACAAGTTCGCTACACTTGGGGCATTTGGCCCACCCGTTATAACCATCCTTTTTTGAGGAGAGTTTTATTTTTGGCTTGATTCTAGAAAATAATCCCATAATTAGTAAAATTTACCAAATCAGCAAGATTAAAAACAATCTTCCAATTATTTCATTGCCATTACTAAGCGCTCTTCCACATTGCGCCAATTGACAATTTTCCAAATGTTTTTTACATAGTCTGCGCGAACATTCTTGTACTGAAGGTAATAGGAGTGCTCCCACACATCGATTCCCAGCAAAGGAACGTATCCTTGGGTGCTTAAAGGGTCTTGATTGGCACACGTTGTCGTCACGAGCGATTTAGAAGATTTATTATACCCCAGCCAGCCCCACCCCGAGCCCTGGACAGCTACAGTAAGCGCACTAAATTTTTCAATAAATCCTTCCAAATTTCCATACTGTGCTTGGAGCATTTTCATCAGTTCGCCTGAAGGAGGCGCGCCTCCCCCCTTTGAAACGGGAGCTAAATTTGTCCAGAAGATCGAATGGTTCACATGACCACCGCCATTGAATTTTATAGCCTGCTGCAGCGCAATCATCTCTGCAAGATTGCCCTTATCCATCGCCTCAACAGACTTTTCAAGCGCCGTGTTGAGATTGTTCACATATGCCTGATGGTGCTTGTTGTAGTGCAGCTGCATGATCTCACCAGAAATCACCGGCTCAAGCGCGCCAAAATCATAGGGAAGTTCTGGAAGTTTATAAGGTGTAAACGCCATAGGATCTCCTTTCATCTTAAAAAACTAAAAATTGATGATACGGCGGGGGATGATATTTGGCGAGCACGATGAAGAAGTGATGAACGCTGAATGATGAACGAAAGAGAGAAAGCGTTTGCGTTTAAAGCGCGAACGTTACCGATTTGTTGCATAAATCTATTTTTCAACACCGAGCACACCGAGCACACCGAGAGCACCGAGATAAGCAAGAATAAATAACAGGACGGCAGGATGACCAGGATAAAAAAAGAGGGGGTCTTGTTTTTTCCTCTTTCCATCCTGGTGATCCTGCCAGCCTGTTACTATTTTCCTCCTCTTCGGTAGTTTAGTGATTGTTGTTCTCTGATTTATGCAACAACGCAATCACTCATCACTTATCGTTCATCTTTTCTTTTGTTCTTTTTTCTAAAAAAGTCTTGTCGAAAATTTTCCAAAAATTGCTTATGTGGCTGTTTTATTAATTTTGTTTTATAATTGCTTATCTTTTTAAAATTAATGGTGATCCGCGTGAGCAGTATTAATAGAGTTCTCAACGGAGGTGGCACGCACAATGTTCTAGGTTTGATCTGTGAATTTGCGGGTCAGCGTGAACTGTTGCATGTCACGAAAGCCTTTAGACACGCCAATCAACAGGTGATGGTGCAGGCTGGACAGATGCTCAGCATGACGCGCCTGGGTGACATGCGACAAATTGCAGAGTTTGTAGATGAGCGACCAGCAGCTGAAATTTTACCTGCACTTTTTCTCGAGGTATCGACACTCGCGAGTGATCTGCGGTACAGTCAACCATCATCCTTTACACTTTAGCCTTCAGCCTTTCTTCTGTGATCGGCCCTAGAGCAAGCAGAGTTTTATGCTGAGGAAGCCTGCCATAAATCTGCAAAAATGCATCTACTGTGGAGGGGCTTGTAAAGACGATCTCATCCACGTGCGCAAGATCTGGAACTGGTTCGAGTTTTTGTGGAAGTGTGTCGTAGAGATCGCACGCAAGAAAACGGACACCCTGCTCCTGCAAAAATAGAGTGAGCGCGTCGCGTGCAAGTGACGAGCGCGGTAGAAAAATAAAAGCTTCTTCTAGATTTTGCTTTTGAAGAGCTTCGATCACACCCTCTTGCGTCTCCTCTTCTGCTGCAATGTCCGCCTTCACACCATGGAGCGCAAGATGTCTCTCTGTCACACGCCCAATTGCGACAATGACCTTCCCTTCCAGAGCAGTCTTCTCTTTCCCAAGCTCTTTCAGGTGCATATAAAATGTCTCCACCGCATTTTTACTGGTGAAGATGAGATGCGTGTACTCTTTGAGACGGTCATATGCCTGCTTTAGCTCGGGCAAGTGCGCGTCGCGCGGAACAATCTTGATCACAGGGTAGTGGACGAGGTGTCCAACAGCAGGAAAATGCGCCGGATTTGTCCCAAGATAAAGTGTTGTCTTCATACTCTGCATTAAGCCAGAGCGTGGGTTGCGAACGCAAATCAATTTTCAACCACCGAGCCCACCGAGAGCGCCGAGAGAAGAAAAATCTACATCTACAGCTTGCGACCACACCGGGTGCAGCGACCCCACTTATCCATCGATCGCAGGGCTCTGCATGTATCACACCACCAGATCCGAAGATCATCTTGGCAGATCTGCATTAGATCTTCTCCGGTGCAGGGAATAAAACAGCCGGCAGCATCAGAGTATAGTTCAGGTATTGCAATTTCTAAATGATCGCTCGCAAGAGCAATGAGACCTTTATTTGTCGGGACAATTTTTTCGAGATTGAGGTAGAGACGATCGTCCCTTAATTCCAAGATCGCCTCGGGAGCATGTGCGATGAGGGCGCCAATTGTTTCTACCTTTGATAACCTTTGACTGTCTGCGGGGTGACAATTACAATGTGCTGCTGAGAAAAAGGTGAGACAAATGATCAGGAAAGAGAGTCTTATGAACATTTTTTCGCCCTCCGGGTTGTTAAAAAAAGCAAAATTTGTATTTACCTTTCTTTTTTTACTATCTTTTCTTGCGCTTTGTAATGCATTCACTTCTGCGCCAATGCTATCGAAACAAGAGCGCGCGACACTGAATGACTTCTTTTCGACACTTTTGTTTCAAGAAGGAGGCGCCTATAATCTTTTCGGCAATAAAACCATGA
>JBIOJU010000014.1:0-12235 GCA_044451165.1 Chlamydiales bacterium
CTCTCGGTGTCCTCGGTGGTTATTTTTCTGATTTACCCAACAAGATTGCCAGACCCTTCTTTGTTCTTCTTTTCTTTTTTTTGTGTTGTGGGTTTAATGATGCGGCATGAGAGGATTTTGTCCGCTGGCTTCGGGATCGAAGGGAAATTGCATTTTTTTCGGCAGCGACGAGACAAAAATTCTCATCGATGCTGGGATCGGCCCAAAGATCATCGAAAAACGCCTGGAAGAGATCGGCGTCTCACTCGAAGAGATCGACGCGATCCTCGTGACGCATGAACACACAGACCACATTTCTGGACTCTCGGCTCTTGGTTGTAGAATGGGCATCCCCATTTTCGCAAATCGAGAGACAGCAAAAGGAATCTACACACAGCTCAAAGAGTGTCCAAAGTTTAAGATCTTTTCGACAGGCGAAAGTTTTGAGTTTAGCGATTTAGAAATCCTTCCCTTTTCCATCAAACATGACGCACTAGACCCCGTTGCTTTCACCATCCGAATGGGAGAGGTGAAAGTAGGACTTTGTGCAGATCTCGGCTTCGCGACCTCGCTTGTGAAACAGGCGCTTTTAAAATGCGACTATCTCTATCTCGAGGCCAACCATCAGCCATCGATGGTCTTTGCCTCTTCCCGGCCTGCGGTTTACAAAGAGCGCGTCCTCAGCCGTCTAGGTCACCTTTCCAACGAAGAGTGTGGCGATCTGCTCGTCGAGCTCTTTCATCCTGATCTCAAACATGTCCACCTTGCGCATCTCTCATCCGAGTGCAATACACCAGAGGTCGCAATCGGCGTTGTTGAGGGCAAATTGAAACAAAAAGATTTTGCCGTCGATCTCTCGATCGCTCATCAAGATCGTATCAGTAAGGTGATTCTGTTTTAGATGAGATCAGGGACTGTTACAACAGTGTCGTCAAAGGTAACGTGACGATCTGCCGTCATCGCACAAAAAGAGATTACATCCTGCTTAGTAATTGTGCACTTTGATAATCTCACGAAAGTGAGCGCGGGCATTTGTGCAAAGATTTCGAGTGTTTTGTGTGTGATTGCGGGCGCGTTATGGATCGAAATGGATTGGAGCTGGTCTAAACATGGGAGTTCTTTCATTCCCTCATCCGAGAGTAAATGAATTTGTGGTGCCTTCTCTGACTCAAAACGATGAATTTCCAGCCGTCTCAACTTACCACACGTCTTTACAATGTCCTGAAGGTCATGGTTTGTGACGCTATGATCAGCAACGACCGTTGTGATAGATAAGGATGTTAAGGAGCTCATCGCCTTGGACAGGAGCATCTCTTCAAGCGCGCCCTCTAAAAATGCAAAGTGTGGAGCATCCACACTATTGATAGTTACAGACTTGACTTGGATCATCCGATCAAGGATCTCTGTGTAGCTTGCGTCTTTTTTTCCTAAGCGCTCGATCATGAAAATACGATACGCCCACAGTTGCTCTAAGGAGATCTCTTTCTGAAAGCGTGCTTGCACTTTGAATGCTTCAAATGCACAAGCTTTAAAATGCTTACATGTGTGTAAACTTTTTTCCAAATCACAGACTGGAAGAAAGGCGAGCACCGCGCTCGCAAGGTTGCTATTCCTAAGAACTTCTGCAGCCATCTCCTTAATCCTGCTTCCTTTCTGCAGGAGGCTCGAGGCCAAGAATCTGGAGCCTAGGATTTGCCTTGCGCATCGCTTGAGCGAGTTCTTCTTCCTTGGTGAGAGTTTCTCTGCACATACCGCTGAGATCAATAAAAGTGAGGTTTTGGCAGCTTGCTGCAATCCCTAGAACGTCAGCATTTGCGTAGTAACCCCTACTCATCTCAAGGCGAACAAGTTGTTTCCCATGTGCTGCGATCGCCTGCGCAATTCTTGCCTGCGCGTGAACGCCACAGTGCCCACCTGCACTATCTCCCACATCAAGAGTGCGAAGTTGTGGCGTGTTTTGGAGAAGATTTGTAATCCCTACATCCGTAATCTTCTCGCAACCAGAAAGACAGATGTTTGTCACGGAAGGCATTTTCACAAGAACTGCAGCCGTCTTATCACCTATATTTTGACTGCGATAAAAAGAGACTTCTTGGAGATGCGGGAGACCAGCAAGACACGCCGTTGTGTCATCAGTAATGCGACTCCAGCGCAGCTGGAGTTTGGTCAATTTTAAACACCGCAATGAAATGGCTTGAATACATTCACTTGTAAGATAGTTCCCAGGAGTAGGAAGAGAAACTCTTAAATGCGTTAACTTTTTAGCATTTACCGATGAGAGAATCGCTCCTAATCTTTCCCAAGTATTTTCATCAAAGTTTGGTTCCTCATTTGGACCCCAAATATCTGACAAATTCAAACAAGTAATCGAGGGCATCTGATCGAGAATCTCTTTGCGCGAGACAGGTTTATGCAACGTGTTTGCAGAAAACATCCTACAATCTTCGAAGAAATCTTGCGTTTTAGCGGCGCCTAATAGAATACGGTAAGCTTTCTCGGCAGCCACCCTAAAGCCTCGGCATGTTAACTGAACCTGAGCCTGTTCCTTAAGAGGCAAAAACGATACAACACTAGCTACAACGTCTCGTTGTGCTACAAACCTAGTTGCTGCTGTTACTGAACTTGTCATAAACTAAAACTCCTAAGATTATATTTCGTAATACAGCAAAAATTATATGTAAAATTAGATTAAAAGTAAATAAATAATTCAAAAAGCTTTTAAATACGCAATATGCTAAGGGTAAGCGTCTTGTGAAGTGGACAACTTTGTTGCATAAATCCATTCTTGAAACACCGAGGCACACCAAGCAGAAGGAGGGGGAAATTACAGGATGACAGAATGACCAGGCTGGTCATCCTATTATTTGCTCTTCATCTCGGTGTTCTCGGTGTGCTCGGTGTTTATTTTTTCCGATTTATGCAACAACGCCTGTTCTCGGTGGTGATTTTTTCCGATTTCGCGACAACGCTTTTTCAGCCTTCATCCTTTTCTTTACAGGGGAATAGTGAAACCATCGTAGGCCATGCGGACGCGGCACGGGTGCTTGCACGCCTCCAGCACTTCATTGTGAAGCTGAAGCTTGCGCTGGAGGTCATCGTCTGTGTGGCTCGGGTCGTGGTGGGTAACGATCCACTCTTTGATACCGCACCGTTTGATGAGAACGGCAGCGTTGGAAACGGAGGAGTGACCCCATCCTACTTTTTCTTTGTACTCGTCGGAAAAATATTGGGCTTCGTGAATAAGAAAGTCGCAGTCGTGGAAGAATTTAAGTAGGCTCGTATAGCTTTCTAAAAGAAAATGATCTTTTGTGATCTCTGCAGGGTTTCCCTGGTATCCCATCAGAAATTCATTGTCTGTTGCATAGCCAAAGCAGTTTTCGCCCACGCAAATTTTAAAACAGAGCGTTGCGCCAGGATGAAAGGCGTAATGAGAGTTGATTTCAATCTTTCCAATGGAAAATGGGACCCCCTCGTGAATATCTTTGAAGGTGAGTTTAGCACGGATATCATCGAGACAAACGGGAAAATAGGCGTACCCTAACATCTCTGTGAAAAGTTCTCTCGTCGATTTTTCAAAGCCGATAGGTGACCAGATAGTGACGTGGCAGTCTGGATTGTACAAAGGAGCAAAAAAAGGAAAACCGATGATATGGTCCCAATGGGTGTGTCCGATAATTAGATTGATTGCTTTGGCCTTGCGCACGGCGGGCATGTCGCCCAGCGCCCGAATGCCGGTGCCCGCATCAATAATGACGATCTCATTCTTCTCACGGATCTCCAAACAAGGTGTATTTCCTCCATAACGGATATACTTTTGCCCCGAGACGGGATTTGATCCACGCGTGCCCCAAAATTTCAGATAGGAGCTATGTGAATGCACAGGCGGAATGAAACTCTCCTCCTTTCTCTCTTCAAACGACTCTTTTCCTGAAAAAGGAGCAGGTGTGAGCTGGCCGGCAAAATAGCGCGAAAAAATGGTGTAAAGCTGGTCGATTTCACACGGCTTTTCCAAAAAATAGTCTGTGCCGGCTTGGAGTGCTGCATGGTAGTTTTGGATCATCGCATGGGCACACATGAGAATGACGCCGACTTTTTTTTGCGCATCTTTCTGACGCACGCGCCTTAAAATTTCGATTCCGTGAATTTCAGGAAGCATCAGATCAACGAGAAGAAGATCTGGAGAAAACTTTTCGATCTTTTCAAGACATTCAAGGCCCCTTCCTGCCGTTTCAAATTCATAAAGCGCATGATGTTTTCCATGAAGGATCTCTCGTATGAATTCTTTATCGAAATCTGCGAGTAAAATGCGCTTTTTCACGGCTTGGAGTGGTGCTCCTCGTGGTGGGTTTCCTTCAACTGCGCAAACTCCTTCTTCTTTTTCCACATGAGAAGAAGACATCCTGCACCAATGCTGCTGAAAATAAACGCAACGATGTAAAGATTGATCCGTTCGAATGAGGTCACAATAAATGGCGGGGTCTCCTCAAACTCAGGAATACCAATCACCTCTTCCTCTACTACTAGTTGATCATTGTCTAAACCCACTGTTGAGAGATAGGGATCGGCGATGATCGCATAGGCGCAGGCAAATGCACCGAAAAGCAGAAGCACACATCCCATAAATCTGAGGCGCGGCAAGAGTTTCTTTTCAGTTTCCAAAGTAGTTTTCTTCATCTTCTCCCCTCTTTTCTGAAGCTACGGGTCCACTCACAAGAATGCGTCGCGGCTTACTTCCCTCTTGCGGTCCGATCACTCCTTTTGCTTCTAGCTCATCCATGAGCGAGGCAGCACGCGCATAGCCAATCTTGAGCTTACGCTGCAGGAATGTAGTGGATGCATTTCGCGTGTCAAGAACGATCGAGCGCGCCTCTTCGTAAAGACTATCGCCCGATTCTCCCAGTTCACTCGAGAGCAGTGTTTCACTTCCAAGTTTATCAAATGATTCGATCAGATATTGGCATGGGGCCTGTGTGCTGATGAAGGAGACGATCTCACGGATCTCCTCATCGCTGACGTAGACTCCCTGTGCTCGGATGAGATGCGAACTTCCCGGTGGGAGGAAGAGCATATCTCCATTGCCAAGAAGACTTTCAGCTCCTGTCTCGTCGATGATGATCTGTGAGTTGATGCGGCTTGCCACCTTAAAGGCGATGCGTGTAGGGAAGTTGGCCTTGATTAGACCGGTAATCACCTCGCGGGAAGGACGCTGTGTCGCAAGGATGAGATGAATGCCGACTGCGCGTGCCATCTGTGCGATGCGCGCAATGGGCGTCTCAAGGTCTGAGCTTGACGCCATCATGAGGTCGGCAAACTCATCAATGATCCCGACGATGAAGGGCATCTTTTCAGGGATTGCAACAGACAATTGAGACTCCTTCTCTGAATCGACTTTACGGCTGTTAAAGGCAGCGATGTTGCGCACGCCCAGCTGTTTTAAAATCTCATACCTGAGCAGCATCTCTTTGACAAGCCATTGAAGCGCTGCGTAGGCGCCATGTGGCTCGGTAATCACGGGTGCAAGAAGATGTGGAAGTGAAGCATAAGGAGTAAGTTCCACTTTTTTTGGATCGATGAGGATGAGGCGGATCTCATCGGGCCGCGCATTCATGAGGATCGACAGGATGATCGTGTTCATACAGACAGATTTTCCAGACCCGGTAGCACCTGCGATCAGACAGTGAGGCATCCTTGCGAGATCACTTAACACAAAATCCCCGGTCACGGTTTTTCCGAGCAGGACAGGAATATCAAATTTACGCGACTCCACTTGCTGATAGTGCTGGAGCATCTCTTTAAAACTCACCTCTTGTGGAAAAAGGGAAGGGACTTCGACACCGACTGCCGCTTTTCCAGGAATCGGTGCAAGAATGCGGATCGACTTTGCCTGAAGATTGAGAGCGATATCATTTTCGAGAGTGGTGATTTTCTGTACTTTTACACCGACTGCAGGGTGAATTTCAAAAGAGGTGATGGTTGGCCCGCAATGGATGTCTCCCACCTTGGCTTCGATACCAAAGCTCATCAATGTCTCTTCCAAAATGTCCGCCTGACGACGGAGATCCTTTTTCAGTGAGGGGGTGTCGATTTTTTTGGGATTCGAAAGCAGTGAAAGCGGCGGAAGCTCATATCCGCTGTAGTGAGCTTCTGCTTTGGGCATTTTCGTGACACGCGGTCGTCTTGCCACCTGTGCTGGTTCTGCTACAGAGGGAGAGACCTGTTCGTTCGAGGGAGGATAAAGAGGTTGCGGGTAGTGCCTTGTAAGAGTCTCTTCGATCTCGCTTGGACTCTTCTGCTCCAACTTTTCAGATTTCGCAAATGAAAATTTGATCTTCTTGACCTGTGTGATGCCCCATGCGAAAACACGCGTCATCCATTGCCAAGTCGAAAGAATTTTGATCTCAAATAAAAGCAGAAAAAAGAGGAGTGTGGTCGTCGAGAAGGTAAGGGCGATGCCGACATCGCTCAATAGCTTTTGCAAATTGAAGGGGGTAAGATCTCGATAGAGAAAGTAGAGGGGTGATCCTCCGAGGTAGGTGCGCGTATAGCGGTGTGGGTAGGGCCATTCAAGGAGAATCGATTCGGTGAGCACTTTGCGATGAAGAGAAGAGAGAAGGCTATGTTCTGCAATCAGATTTAAGAGAAGCCCGCACGAGATCAGAAACACTGTGAAGAAAATCGTCTTTGAAGGAAGTTTTTCCAGTTTTTTTGTGCAGAGGTACCTCCAGCCGAGCCAGCCGACAAATAGCACGACAAGATAGCTCGTGATACCGAAAAGATAGGTTTGTATCCAAGCAAGCGTATGTCCCACAAGGCCAAGCCAATTGGCATAAGGATCTTGCGTATCAAAAGAAAGCAGTGTGAGGAGAAGCACAAAGGAGGCGGCAAGAAGAATGAGTCCCTTGCTCTCCGGATGTAGCGACTCCTTTTTCTTACTCATACTGCACTCCGAAAACAAGAGAAGAAAAAGGGGGGAAGACAACACGATCCGCTCGCGCGGGCACGATAAAAAAAGAGGGATTTTTTTTCTCTGGTTTCAGTAGGTGGTGAAATTCTCTCTCTTTTATCCTGTCCATCCTGTCATCCTGTTATTTTTTTCTTTCTTCATCGTGCCGCCGCGGTCAGCGGCGATCGTGCCGGCGAAGCCGATCGTGTTTTCTTTTTCTCTCTTCCTCTGTGCTCTCTGTGGTAAAAAATCTCTCTTTCTTTTCTTTCTACTCTTCTCACCCCGTCAATGGGTGGAGAGAAGGCACACCGTTGTAACAACTCCTAAAATAAGACAGTACCATGCAAAGGGACGAAGGTCACCTTTTTCTAAAAAGCGCACAGCAAATCGGATCACTGCAAAGCCCACAAGACCTGAAGAGAGGAAGCCGATCGCACAGCAGGAAAATGAGAGAGATAAGGGAGCCACCGGAGTGACCATCAGCTTTAAGCACTCGGCTGCATTCCCTCCTAAAATTGTCGGGATCGAAAGAAGAAAAGAGAAGCGCACCGCCTCTCTTGCTTCCCATCCCAACACCTGCGCACAAGAGATCGTAGAAGCACTCCTAGAAATTCCCGGGATGAGCGCTGTTGCCTGCATCGCTCCAATCCAGAGCGCGTCCGTGACGCGGCTTCGAAATGTGATAGCTTCAGCACGCTTGAAACGAAAATGCGATCCTGCAAAAAGGATCATGGCTGTCAGAATTAAAAAAAATCCCAAATAGTTTGATTGTGACGCAAAATCTCGCACAGGTTTCAAAAGAAAGTAGAAGGGAACAAGAGGAAGTGTGGCAATGATGAGAAGAGAGATCTTTCTTCTTTCTGTACGAAATAGCGCGACAATATCACTCCAAAAAAAAGCCGCAAGAGCCGTCAAAGTGCCCAGATGGCAGACTAGATCAAAAACCACCAAGCCCTCCCCCTCTTCCACACCGAACAGGATCTTTGCGAGCTTGAGGTGCGCCGATGAGCTAACAGGCAAAAACTCTGTTACCCCCTGCAGAATCCCCATAACTAGAGCTTCAAGATAGGTCATATCCTTTAATTATCAGAGTCGGGGAAATTATGAAATGGCTCAAAAAAAAATGGGCGATCGACGGGACTCGAACCCGCGACATTTGGATCCACAATCCAACGCTCTAACCAGCTGAGCTACGATCGCCATAGGATCTATTGATTCGCCTGACACTTGTACTTGAAAATTGCCGTTTTCGTCAATTCTTCCCCGCAGAGGAGAAAGCTGGAAAAACAAAGAAAGAGGGGTTTTTTACCACAGAGAGCACCGAGAACGCGGAGGAAGAGAGAGAAAAAGAAAACACGATCGGCTTCGCCGGCACGATCGCCGCTCACCGCGGCGGCACGATGAAAAAGAAGAACAGCATTAGGACGAACGGCGTTGTTGCATAAATCGGAAAAAATAAACACCGAGCGCACCGAGAACACCGAGATGAACCAGCAAATAATAGGATGACCAGCGTGGTCATTCTCTCATCCTGCGATTCCCCCTTCTTCTGCTCGGTGCTCTCGGTGTGCTCGGTGTTTAAAAATGGATTTAGCCAGGACGAACGGAATTAAAATGAATTTTGATGTTGTTAGTTTGTTTTTATGTGTTTATGAAAACTGTTATTATCTATAATTGATTAAGTTATTTAAACTAATAAATTACAATGTCATTAAGTTTTCAAATTACACCCATCCGCATTGGCGAGCCCAATTGTATGAAGTGGGCAGTTGACCTTATTCGCAGCAAGGAAGAGTCGTGCACCCCTGTAAAAGTTGGGACATATGCGCTGGCTTTTTTTCTAGGCCTGCTTGCATGTGCAACCATTGTTGGTATCTATTTTGTCTGCAAAATAGTCTCTGAATACCACCGCCAATCCTGTGAAGCCGCCGCTCAACAAGCAAGTGAAGCGACTGTCCGTCAGCTTGCAGCAAACGTTGGCCAACTACAAAAGGAGGCGCTTGACCGCGTACGCGAGCAGGATGCGCGCATCGAACGAATTAAGACCTTCTCTCCCGCTGAATTTCGGAAGTGGAAAAATTACGGCGCTCTGCCACCATCACCCACTTCTTCTTAATAAAAAATTTGGTTGATATAATTTGTATTTGCGTTGAATGTTTGTTTGAAAATTAGTAAAATTATTCTGCTTTTAGTTTTTCTATTTACAAACAAGGAGTTTTTACTATGTCTATGTCTCAAGTACTGCCAATTGATGGTCGGAATAACGCTCTAGTTCCTGTACAACTCGTTCCTGTAGATATGAACACCATTCAGCTCGGTCAGCCAAACTTCATGGGCTGGGCAGCCAGAATCATCCGCAATGGTGAGGCGGGAGGAACTATTGCAAAAATTAGCACATACGTTCTAAGTCGCCTACTCGCAGCAATCGTCTCACTCATCCCAGGCCTTGGCATCTATTTGGTCGGTAAAACAATTATTGAATATGCCCGCCAAAACAATGAAGTGGCTATACACACCAATCCAGAAATGCGTCAATTAAATGCACAAGCAGTTCAAGCCAACCAAAACATGGCCGCGCAGCAGCAGACAATTGCTGCGAACCAGGCTACAATCACTGAACTGCAAGGACAGCTTGGGACAGCACAAGAACAAAACCTCGCTTTAACTCAGCGGGTAACCACATGGAAAGAGACGGGAGAGCAGACAACCGCTCGACTCGAGAGAGAACTCAAAGCAGCAAATGGAGAAATCGATTCTCTACGCGAACAAAACGACGACTTGCAAGCGCGTTTAAAACCGGCAACATCAGGTTCACCCTTTAACTTGGCAAGCCTGACTTCGCCGATCAAGACCGCGTAGTAACGCCAGTATTAGTTAGCATCCTTTACCAAGCGCTTTGGAAATCTCCAAAGCGCTTTTTTCTTTCTGACAACAGGCAAAGAAAGAGCGATGCGCCAGGTCGACCCACTCCAAATTAAGAAACAAGAGAGCGGCTTTTTCTCTTTCGTGCCCGTGACCGTGCCCGCGTGCGTGCCCAATCCCTCTTCTCTCTTCCCGGTCCCCCTCCTTCATCCTTTATCCTTAATCCTTTCCTTGTTATTCTTGCCTCATGCTTGATATCAAACTTTTGCGCAAAGACCCCTCCTTTTACGAAAAAAAACTGAGAAGTAAAGACCCTTCAGTTGATCTTGCCCCCATTCTTGCGCTGGATGAAAAAATCCGCGCTTTAAAAGCTGAGGTGGAGGAGATCAAGGCAAAACGGAACCATCTTTCTCAGGAAATTGGCGAAAAAAAACGGAAAAAAGAGGACACGTCATCTCTCATGGCAGAAGTGGGCGGATTGGGAGACAAGGCGCGCCTCATTGACCATGAACTTACCCAGCTAGAAGCAGACTTTACACAGAAACTCGCGGGGGTCCCAAATCTTCCGATGGATGAGATAAAAATCTCCTCCGATCCGAAAGAGAATGTCTGCATCAAAACGGTGGGAGAAAAACCGACATTTTCATTCCCATTTAAAAACCATGTGGAGCTCGGCTCTTCGCTCGGTCTTTTTGACTTTGAACGGGCTGCCAAAGTCTCAGGAAGTGGATGGACCTTTTACACCAACCTTGGCGCACGCCTCGAGTGGGCGCTCCTCAACTACATGCTCGATATTCAGCTTGAAAATGGTTTCAAAATGGTCATGCCTCCTCTCCTCGTCAAACAGGAGATCATGTTCGGTGTAGGACAGCTACCAAAATTTGAGCAGCAGCTCTTTAAACTAAACGATGAGCACTATCAGCTCTATCTCATCCCGACCGCAGAAGCGGCACTCAATGGTTTTCACTACGATGAGATTTTGAAGGAGGAGGAGCTTCCCCTAAAATACACCGCCTACACCCCCTGTTTCCGAAGAGAAGCAGGCGCCGCAGGAAGTCAGGAGAGGGGGCTCATCCGCACACACCAGTTCAACAAAGTGGAGATGTTTGCTTTTACAAGGCCCGATCAGAGTGAGCGCATTTTTAATGAGATGCTTGCAAGTGCGGAGGAGGTTCTCCAAGGGCTTGGGCTTCACTACCGGCTGATGCTGCTTGTGACGGGCGACATGTCCTTTGCAGCGGCAAAGACAGTAGACATCGAGGTCTGGCTGCCGGGACAAAATCGCTACTACGAGGTCTCTTCTATATCCCACTGTACCGACTACCAGGCGCGCCGCTCGATGATCCGCTTTCGCAAAAAAGAGGAGAAGCCTGAGCTTGTGCACACGCTCAATGGTTCGGGACTTGCCACATCGCGCCTCATGGTGGCTCTTTTGGAAAATTTTCAGCGCGAAGATGGAAGCATTTCACTTCCCCTCGTGCTACATAAATACCTAAATGGTATTAAAGAACTAAATGACACTCCTCGATGACTTATGCAGTTTTCTTGATAGCTCACCCACTGCGTGGCACGCTGCTGCGGAGATTGGGAACCGTTTAGCCCTACAAGAGTTTACACCTCTCGACGAACAGGAGAAGTGGAAACTCGAAAAAGGAAAGAGCTATTTTGTCATCAGAGGTGGATCTCTTTGCGCCTTCACCCTTCCCACAAAAAAAGCAGTATCTGCAAAAATCTTGGCATCACATCTTGATAGTCCTGCTCTAAAAATCAAGCCTCAACCAGAAGTGCGCAAAGAAAATATGACGCTTTTTGGTGTGGAGATCTATGGCTCGCCTATTCTCTCTTCGTGGCTGAATCGCGACCTTGCCATTGCAGGAAGGGTTGTCGCAGCAGATCGCAAGGGAAACCTTGAAGAGCATCTGGTCTTTTTACAAGATGTGCCTGTCTTCATTCCGCAACTCGCCCTTCATCTCGATCGCGATGTGAATGAAAAGGGCCTACTTTTAAACAAGCAAGACCATCTGTTTCCGCTCATCTCACTGCAGAATGAAAAAAAAGAGAAAAACACGCTTCAACTTCTCCTCCGCCGCCACCTCTCATTCCACTCTCTTATCTCATTCGACCTCCTCCTCGTGCCCATAGAGCCGTGCCGCTATCTTGGAACTGATGGAGAGATGTTGGCTTCAGCACGACTGGATAATTTGTGCTCTGCTCACGCGTCCCTTGCTGCTCTTCTGCTCGCAAAAAGACCTTCTACAGAAACGATCCAGATGGGCATCTTTTACGATCATGAAGAGATTGGTTCCCGCTCACCGGAAGGCGCGGATTCCCCCTTTTTAGACGACATTTTAAAAAGATTCTCCCATGTCCTCAAGATGTATGAGGAGTATCTTCTCGGCCATTAACTCCGCTCTCTCTGTGCTTCAATCGATGTGGCACACGCCCTTAACC
>JBIOJU010000015.1:0-11863 GCA_044451165.1 Chlamydiales bacterium
ACACCGAGCACACCGAGAGCACCGAGCAGAAGGAAAGGGAAAAAGTGTTACCCATGTTTCCGTTTGAACCAAGTTGCTTAAGAGGAAGAAATAAGAAAAAATTTTGCGATGTGTGACTTTTGAACCAGAAAGCAGAAAAAACAAAGTAACGATGAAACGATTTAACGATAAAAGAACAAATTGCGTGTTCGCCACATCGCCGCTTTGCAGCGAAATCACTTCTATCGTTGCATCGTGTCTTTGTTGCACAATTCAATTTTCACCACCGAGCACCCCGAGAGCACCGAGGGGAAGAGAAATAGCGAGAGTCTTGTTTTTTCTTCTTTCCCATCTGGTTATTCCGCTGTCCTGTTATTATTTTCCTTTCGGTGTTCTCGGTGTGCTCGGTGGTTATTTTTTCCGATTTATGCAACAACGCCTTGCATCATTATATCATTCTATCGTTACTCTTAAAGATTTGTTCTACCCGTTTTTTGCTGCGGATAGCAGCAGGAGTAGCTCTTATTTTGCTCTCCCGCAAAACAAGAACTCCTCTCCCTCTTCTCTCTGTGCTGCCTCATCCTCCTCTTTGTCTCTGTCGTGGGATTTCTCTCCATCTTCTTATCGGCGAGTGTTTGCATGACAAAGCCGTATATTTTTGATGAGTTTTTTGCGTCGGGTTTGGAGGAGAGCATCAGCCCGTTTCTGACGCCAGGCTCTCGCAAATGGGGAAAAAATCTTCCCCTTAAAAGCGCCGCTCTCTCCGCCGTTCTGCTACTGCTCGCAGGGGCCGCCTCCTTTTTTCACCCCACACTCTCTTCGATACTTCTCGTCTCAGTCTATTTTCTCGTGGGAACACCTGCGCTGATTGGAACGATTCACGATCTCAGAAACCTTGAGATCAATATTGATGTCCTTATGACGTGCGCAGCGCTTCTTTCAGTCCTCATCGGAAGCGCGCTGGAAGGGGCACTTCTTCTCGTGCTTTTTGAGCTTTCGGCAGCCATTGAAAATGCGGTGACACAAAAAACGAAAAGCGCTCTTGTGAGTTTGAACAGACTCTCGCCACGCACTGGCTGGCTCATTCTCGCAGATGGGACCCTGAATCAGAGAGCGATCCGTGACATTGTCAAAGGAGACCGTCTTCTCGTGAAAGCAGGAGAGATTGTACCACTCGACGGGATCGTGCTCGAAGGCAAATCTTCGGTCAACCTTGCTCATCTTACCGGTGAAAGTCTGCCTCTTTTTAAAGAACGAGGTGATGAACTTCCAGCTGGCGCGCTCAATCTTGAAGGAGCATTGACCCTGGAAGTGACGCGCACAGCAGCCGACTCGACCCTCTCGCGCATCATCAACTTGATCACCCATGCGCAAAGCGCAAAGCCAAAACTCTCTCGCTTCATTGATCGATTTGGAAAGAGGTACGCTGCTGTCATCATGCTCCTCTTTTTTGGCTTCGCAACAACTCTTCCCCTCTTTACCTCTCTCCCCTATCTCGGTCCAGAGGGAGGCATTTATCGCGCCCTTTCTTTTTTAATTGCTGCCTCACCGTGCGCACTTGTGATCGCAACACCGACTGCCTATCTCAGCGCGATCTCCTCCTGTGCAAAGCGCGGTATTCTTCTAAAAGGAGGTGTGATCTTAGACGCACTCGCACATGCTAAAGGTGTTGCCTTTGACAAGACAGGAACACTCACAACAGGCAAACTCATCTGCGCGTCGTTTAGTCCATTGACAGAAAAAATGCGCTGCTCTCAAGATACGGCTCTTGCAATTGCCTATGCGATGGAGAGAAATGCGGTCCACCCGATTGCAGAGGCGATTGTCAGTCTGGCAAAAGAAAAAGGAGTCTCTCCTCACCCTCTAGAAAGTTTTAAGTCGATCCCAGGTGCTGGTTTAGAAGCTAAGGTGCGTCTTTCTACAGGAGAGTGTCTTGTCGCTCTCGGAAGTCGTGATTTTATTCTTTCCCAAAACCCCACTCTCGCACTCCCCCAGCCCGAAGCGGGCCACCTTTTTTCTTTTCTGCTCGTTGATGAGACCCTCTTCCACTTTCGATTCATCGATGCGATAAGAGAAAACGCGCGCGAGGCGGTCCAAGCGCTAAAAGATCAAAACCTTCAGCTCACCATGCTCACGGGAGATCACCTAGCAAGCGCCGCACCCGTAGCTTCTCTTCTTAAGCTCGACCGCGTGTTTGCAGATCTCCGTCCTGAAGATAAGCTCGCTAAAATTGCAGAACTTGCCGAGAAGGAGGGGATCATTATGGTGGGTGACGGTGTGAATGATGCGCCTGCGCTTGCCCGCTCTACGGTGGGCATCTCACTCGGACGGGTCGCAAGCGCAACCGCAGTAGATGCATCAGATGTTGTACTTCTGAAGGAGGACCTTTCACTTCTTCCCTGGCTCATTTCCAAGGCGCGCAAGACTCACTCGATCATCAAGCAAAACCTCACCCTCTCGCTTGGAGTGATTTTGCTCGCCACAACTCCCGCACTCCTGGGAATTGTCCCCCTCTGGGCAGCAGTCCTATTGCATGAGGGAGGCACCATGCTCGTGGGACTCAACAGTTTAAGACTGTTAAAGACCAGATAAATTCTTTTACAAAAGGGCTACTTTCGGTTATGTAGTGGAAAATGCGCCGATTTACTTTTGTCCTGCTCTTCTCTTTTTTTGCATCACAAGACATTCTATTTTCTACCACCTATACGTGGAACATCGACAGCAATGGTAATTGGAACCAAAACGGCAATTGGGATGTAGCAAATTTTCCAAATGGCGCAGGAGATACTGCCATTTTTGGAAGCGCGATTACCGCTGATCGCACGATCAATATTAGCGGCATAGATATCACGGTAGGAGGCATCACCTTCAACAACGCCAACCAGTACCAGATTATAAGCTCGACTAACAATACGCTCTCTTTGGCAACAGGTGCTCTGATCAACGCAATGAATGGGACGGCTTTTTTCAATATTCAAAACATAAATTTAAATAATGGGGTTTTAATCAACGCTAACGATGGTTCTTCTAATGGCACAGTGCTGTTTCCAGCACTCGACCAAGTAGCAACAAAAACATTTACCGTCGCGCGAGGCCATGCCCCTCAGGATCTAATTATACAATCATCCATTGCCGGAGACATAGTGATCAATGGAAATGGCATCACACAATTTGGCCTAAATTTAAGTGATTTTATTACTGTTTCATCAAATTTCACGATTAACGGAGGAACAGTTCAATTTAGCGGCGCTGATATAACTGACGGAAGTAATGCCGCCACAATCATCGCACCAGGGGTACTAAAGATCAATTTTGTGGAAGAATTGGATACTATCGCCGGTTCAGGAACTATCGAGCTCAATAGTGAACTTGATTTGGGTCTAAATAATGGAAGCAGCACATTTTCTGGGAATATCACAGGATCCAGCGGCCCTCTAGTCTTGATAGGAAGTGGCACACTAACTTTAAATGGCACCGCATCGAATGATTTCGCAGGAGATATTCAAATAGCAAGTAACGGCACACTTCAACTTAGCATGGGGGGAGGAGCGACTGCTGTTCCTCATAACGTTGTTTTCACAGCAGACAACGGGACTGTGTCGATGGGCGCCGCGAACCAGTTTTCCTCCACCTCCGCTCTGAATTTCGCTGGTACTTCTCTTACAACATTCAATCTCAATGACAATAACCAAACAATTGGCTCTTTAAGCGGAACGAACACATCTACCCAAATCTTGACCGGAACTGGAGTAGGCGGCATTCTAACGATAAACACATCAGGCAGCTCTTCCTATGCTGGAAAAATCAGTCAAAATGGAGGTCTTACCATTCAGGGGACAGGAACCTTTATTTTTGCGGCAGGGCTTATCTTTCATAACAGCTATACTGGACCCACAAGAATTGAGAGCGGCACACTCCAAGCCGCAGCCGGCAATGTTCTTGCAAGAGGCTCTCCCCATACAATCGCTGGTGGCACTCTTGACTTCAATGGTTTCAACCAACAGTTATCGACTCTCATATTCAATTCGGGCACGCTAACTCAAGGGGGTGCGCTCTTAACTCTTACGAGTGGGACAAATGCTCTTACAATGCAAGGGAACAATACCATTTCAGGGACTCTGCATGTTACAAGCAGTAGCTCGTCTGGAAATGATATTGTCTATGATAACACACAAGCTGGCACAGCGACAATTTCTGGTTCTTTGAATCTTCAAATTGTTGGACGGACTTTTAATATCCCTCATAACAATTCAAACCTCGTCGATATGGTTGTGAGTGGAGGAATTAGCGAAAGTGGCGGCAGTGTCTCCGTTACAAAAATTGGAAACGGCGTTTTACAATTTTCCGGTGCAAATACATATACAGGCGGAACGACCGTTTCGGCAGGCACCCTTCAGGGAAACACCAGTAGCTTGCCGGGCAATATCACGAATAACGCCTTGCTCGTGTTTGATCAGGCAGTAGATGGGACATATTCAAGCGCACTCACGGGTACAGGCTCTCTTACAAAACAAAATTCTGGGAATCTTTCCTTCTCAGGAAATAACTCGATTGGAGGATCAACAACTGTGTCGGCTGGAAGACTCAGCGTCAACGGACCACTCACAACCTCAGGCGTCACCGTTGCATCTGGCGCAACGCTGGGAGGAACTGGGACAATTAACGCGCCTGTCACAGCGAGTGGAATGCTTTCGCCAGGCAATAGCATCGGCACACTTAACATTGTTGGTAACGTCGTTCAGGGTGATAACTCAACGCTTCAAAGTGAGGTGGATCCTACCACGTCGAGTCTTCTTAACATCACTGGTAATTACACCATTGGATCTAACGCTACACTTTTTGTCACAGTGGATCCTGGTGTCTATCCTGCTTCTAAAAGTTACAATCTTGTCACAACGACAAGTGGAACAGTGTCCGGACAATTTGCCACAGTCACTCTTTCTCTTCCTCTTTTCCGAGCACAAGTTCTCTATGAACCAAATGACGTTGTATTCACCGAAATTAGCTCCGTTCCCTTTTCCGAAGTGGTCATAGGAGGAAACGCGGGCGCCGTTGCAACATGTTTAGACACACTCACAGCAGCCTCGGGTAGTGATCTTGAGCTTGTGCTGGCAGAGCTGCGCATGATTCCTACGGTGGAAGAATTGAATGTGGCATTAGCACTTCTTCAACCTTCGCAATACACCGCCCTTGCTTTAGCTGAAGAAAACGCAACGCTCTACACCAATGGAACAATTTTCGAAAGACTAAGGCAGATCACGCAAGCCTGCCCACAGGCGTGCAAAAAAATTGCAAAACAACCCCCTTCTCAACCGGCGCTTGCAAAAAAATCAAAGCAAGTCAGCCCACCTACAAAAGAAATACCGGCAGCCGAAAAACACTTTGGATTTTGGCTCGCTCCCTTCGGTGCGCTGTCAAGACAGCACGATCAGGGTGGTCAAACGGGTTTTAATGCCGGGACAGGCGGTATTGCAACAGGATGGGATTTTCATCCCTCTTGTCACTGGACTGTTGGCGGCGCGCTCGGCTACAGCTACGTCCACCTTAAGTGGAGAGAAGGCCAAGGCCATTCTAACATGAACAATGGCTATGGTGCTCTCTATGCTAGCGCAGCTGGAAAATATGCCTACATTTTCGGAAGTGCGATGGGAAGTTACAACCAGTATGACACAGCGCGCCACATTGACATTGATAGCGATGTCCTGATGCTGATCAACCGCACCGCAAAAGGCGAGCACAAGGGGTGGCAGGGTTCTGGGCATTTACAGGGCGGGCTTCTCTTTGGAAAAAAGATCCAATTCTCCCCTTTCATCGAAGCAGACTACATCTACGTGCATGAAAATGGTTTTAACGAACACGGTGCACAAAGTCTAAATCTCCAAGTTGCGAAGAAAAACTCAGACCTTTTACAAGCAGAAGGCGGACTTGAAATTGCTCGCTGCTTCTCAGTAAGCACAAACAGCGTCTCTCCCTCGGTGGGATTTAGCGTGATCCGCGAGTGGCGCTTTATCGGCAAAAACTACACATCTAACTTTATCGGCTCCTCTTGCATCATGCACACAAGCGGCATGAAGCCAGACCGCACGCTCTATAGCCCAGCTGCCGGCCTCACTCTTCTTCTTCCCGATGAGAACCGAACTCTCTCCTTTGAATACAAAGGCAAATTCGGCGAGCATTTTCAGGACAACCGCCTGCTTGCGCAGTTTGTAGTTAAATTCTAAGAGAAATAAGAAAGAATTTTAACCACAGAGAACATAGAGGGCACCGAGAAGAGGAGGAAAAAAAATTACAGGACGGCAGGATAACAAGGATGAGAAGAGGAAAAAATCATATTTCTCATACACATCCTATGATCCACATCTTGCTTGCGTAAGGCCTCTACGGGAGTAATGATAAAAACGATAGAACGATAAAAATTGTTCGGCGCATAGCGCCGATGCGCCGATGCGGCCGCAAGGTTCTTCTTATCATTAAATCGTTATATCATTCTTATCGCTACTCCCGTAGGTGCCTTTCGCAAGCAAGATCCTGATATGTATGCCTGGACATCCTGTGATCCTGCTATTCTCTTCTAATTTTCCTGTGTGTGCTCGGTGCTCTCTGTGGTAAAAATCTCTCTTTGTCCTAGACAACTTTTAACAGACATTTAAGACGGTCTCGAGTCATCGGGTCTGATTGATAATTTAAATTAATGCACTTAGAGGCAAGGGCGGGATTTATGGTTGCCCCGTGGCGGGCTAAAGTAGCAATCACTTCATAGCGCAAACCAGCTTTTTGGTACTGTCCATATATATCATTTGGCGATAGAGAAGGAAAAGGGCATGTTAAGGCACTATGGAGGGTGTTACTCTCCGAATGGCTGTTGTCGGGACCACATCCTAACGAAACGACTTTTTCCATCAGCATATCATGACAAAAGTCAGCCATGCACAAAAAAATCTTCTGATCGACACCAGGAAACCCCGCTCTAAATGCCTCCTCTTCATGTGAAGGATCGTCGGTTGCCCCATCTTTTGCATATTTTAACAAGAGTTCGATGAGTTCAAGAACTTGAGCACCAGTCTTGTAATTGCCGAAGTTTAAGTGTAAAGTGTGCATGTAATATTTCATGTGCCGGCTATAAACAGATACACTCCCTTTCTTGACAAACCCCTCGAGTACTTCGCTGGCACCGAAATGCAAAAGCCAACCTAATGTGTGAGGCGTGCACTTTATGTCCCTTTCGATCAGCTCCCACAACATAGGCTCGCAACACTTGTCTGGTACAGCTAGTAGGTTTCGAAAGAGCATATCGATGCTGTTAGGAAGTTGACCATATCTTCCCGCAAGACGTAGCGCACTCTCTGCTGCAGCCCGAATGCATGGTATTATATTATCATCACAAGCAGATTGTGCAGACTCCAGTTGCGAGTTTAATGCCTCGCCAAGTGTCTCCATAACCGTGGCATCGCCTGCTTCTCCGCAGATAAAGAAGGCTTCATAGATAAAAAAAGGCCGGCCTGGCACGTTTACTGCGCTCCAAATTAATTTGTTCATACGCGCATGAACTCCTTGCCCCGGGAGATTTATAGTCTTGGCGCGGTGTAGGACAGAAGAGACAACTGGTACAATTCCCTCTCTGAACGCGCGCCGCGGCTCAGCTGCGTCATCTGTCGTGAGAATGGGAGGAAGCTGCGCCATTGCAGCGTAATCGAGAATTTTGTTTGCAGAGTTTGAAAATTGAAAATGCTGACCGCACTCCCTTGTCATTTTGCGAAGCCACAAAAAGTTTCTCTTCGTTTGTTCCTTAGAATGTTCTTTCCAGTAGATCTCTTGCGGAAGAGCAAAGGAGTGTGAAAGCCTTTGCCAGATCCGAGGAGGAAGCTGAGAAATATTATAATTCATTTCGGGGGAGATGAGCGTCACACCCCGGAGAAGATCTTTGATGTCGAGAAAAGAACAGATAGATTCTAACTGATGCGTATTCTCTCTTAGGCATCGGAAGCCAACGCGCGTAAAAAAAATTCTCTCGAAGGCGCGGGCTTCGGCTTGCCTAAACATAAAATATTCATCGTCATGAGGGATACAGGAAGAGATGACCCGCTTCTCTCGCTCGACCAGCGCAACCCCATTACGGTATCCGGCTTTCAGCGCCCGTCCTTCGGGGGTATCATCAGATGTAATTTTACGTTTCTTCAGGGGAGACTCGAACGACAATTCTTGCATAGGAGCCCGCCAAAAAACGCCTTGGACTTGACCAAGCACTTCTGGAGCTAAGACGGGTTCTAGCGTATCATGAATGAACCGCTGTTGATCATAGGACTCGTTCAAGAGCCTAAGACAGGTATCCACCACAGGTCGAAAATGCGGACCTAATTTAAAGTTGCCTGCAACTGTCATCTAAACCTCTATTTTTCCAAAAAGTATAAACAAAACAGACCTAATTAGCAAATAGATACAAAGTGGTTTAAAATTTAAAATAGCATGTTTTATCTCTGGTGGTTTTGTTGCACAATTGAATTCTCACCACCGAATCCGCCAAGAAAAGGAGGAAAATAATAACAGGATGGCAGGATCACCAGGATGGGAAAGAGGAAAAAATCATATTTCTCATACACATCCTATGATCCACACCTTGCTTGCGTAAGGCCCCTACGGGAGTAATGATAAAAACGATAGAATGATAGAACGATAAAAATTGTTCGGCGCATAGCGCCGATGCGGCCGCAAGGTTCTTCTTATCATTAAATCGTTATATCATTCTTATCATTACTCCCGTAGGGGCCCTGACCAAGAGAGGCCAATGTCTATCTATGCAAAAATCTTAGCCTGATGCCCTGCCTGGTCATCCTGTGATCCTGCTATTTCTCTTCCTCTCGGCGCTCTCGGTGTGCTCGGTGGTTATTTTTTTCTGATTTATGCAACAACACTTTAGCCTTTATCCCTTTCGTGCTATGGGTAAAAACATGAACCCGCAAGACCAGCTCAAAGACGCGCTCCAGAAAGAGAGCAAAAAGTTTGAAGAGTTTTATCTCTGGCTCTATTCCCATATGCCCCCTCGTTTTTTCGAAGAGGTCAAAGGTGACAATCTTCTCTTGATTACTCACCACTTGATGGGGCTGGATCTGCAAGAGTTCACCTCGCACGTCCATGTGAAAGGAGAAGCCTTTTCTCTCTGCTTGGACACACCAGAAGCGGACCAAGAAATTCTCAAACATTATCGTCATTTTGGCATCAAAGACTACTCCGCGTTTGTGTCAAACGCCCCTCCACCTTTTCACGGCATTACCAGCCCACTCCGCATAGCCCTCTTAAACTTTACATGTATGACGGAAAATAGTCGCGAAAGGCTCTCCTCGACGTGGAGAAGAAAGATCCTGGAACTTGTTCAAAATCGCAATCCTGATGTCACGGACATAGAATTGAAAACGCTCATGGATGGAATGAATATGCGCCTATTGCGTGCCCTCGGCGAAGAGAGGCTGAACATGGCGCTTGAGATGTTTTTGCGTGCAAGGACGCGGGACCAGTGTCAGTATGCCGTGCGTCATATCGAAGGATGGGAGCAAAAAAAAGAGACCCCTTCTTTACAGATTGTTTTGGCATGGAAAAATGTCCATAAGCACGACTTTCTCTTTCGTCTTGCACAGATGATTCAGCGCCATGGGCTTGTGCTCAAACACGTGAACGCCACCTACATCGACCCCTATAGCAAGGAGAACATCCTGATCTTATCCATGGGTCTTCACGGAAGGCACGGGAAGGCGGCATGGGAGGAGGCGGATATCCATGATTTTCTGCAGGAGATGGTCACGCTTAAATACTTTGTAGGCCTTGAGGAGATCGAAGCGCAATTTGTGGACACAAAGCTTGTACGAGGCAACATAGGCAATCTTCTCAAAGCTCTAACCTACTTTGTCCACCAAGTTCTCCTTCAAGAAGACCTTCACATGTACTCCTTTGGACAGATTGTCGAAGGGCTATGTCGCCATCCAGAGCTTACTGTCCAAGTGACGCAGGCTTTTGAAGCCAAATTCCACCCTGAGAAAAAAAATCTAAGTGAGTGGCAAAAAATTGAGAAGGATTTCTTAAAATCGGTTGAAGAGCTAGATACTGGTCATGAGATCAACGACCGGAGAAGAAAAAACATTCTCAAACAGGCGATAAACTTCGTCGCGTTCACGCTTAAGACCAACTTCTATCGTAACAACAAAATTGCCCTCTCCTTTCGTCTTGATCCAAAATTCCTTGATTGTGCTCCTTATAAAAGAGAGGAGAAGTTTCCAGAACTTCCTTATGCAATCTTCTTCATCAAAGGGATGCATTTTTTTGGTTTTCACATCCGGTTTAAAGATCTCTCGAGAGGAGGATTACGCACTGTTCTCCCGCAGAAGAGAGAACAGATGATCGCAGAGCGAAACAACATCTTTTCCGAATGCTATGGTCTTGCCTATACACAACAGAAAAAAAATAAGGACATTCCTGAGGGTGGCGCGAAAGGGGTGATCTTTCTTGAACCCTATGAAGAGCTGGAGATCGAGGAGAAGATATTCAAAAGAGAGCTAGAAGAAGAGGAGCTAGATCCCGAAGATATCCGAACGCGCTTAAATGCTTTTCATAAAAAACACAAATTCGAATACCTCTATCAATCCCAGCGCGCATACATTGAAAGTTTCATGACGCTTATTAACTGCGAACCCGACGGTAAACTCAAGGCAAAAGATATCGTCGATTACTGGCAAAAGCCGGAGTATATCTATCTTGGTCCGGATGAGAACATTGACAACCAGATGATCGTCTGGATTGCGAACTTCAGCAAGGCAGCGGGTTATAAACCCGGGGGTTCTTTCATCACGAGCAAACCTGGTGCCGGCATCAACCATAAAGAGTATGGAGTCACTTCTTTAGGCGTCAATGTCTACATGGAAGAGCTGCTCTCTTATTTGAAGATCGACCCCGCACACCAGTCTTTCACTTTGAAGATGTCGGGAGGGCCTGACGGCGATGTCGCAGGAAATCAGCTGTTAAACCTTGCAAACCTCTATCCTACGACAGCAAAACTTCTTGCCTTGACCGACGTTTCAGGCACAATCTTTGATCCTCAAGGGCTCGATCTAAAAGTTTTGGAACATCTCTTTGCCGATGTGAAGCCGATCCGCTTCTACCCTCCAGAAAAACTCTCTGAAGGGGGCTTTCTTCTCGACATGCGGACAAAACGGGAACAGACCACGTATGCGCAACAGACGCTCTTGTGGAGAAAAAAAGAGGGCAAACTCATCGAAGAGTGGCTATCGGGCAATGAGATGAACCATCTCTTTCGCACCAATGTGCATCAGACAAAGGCAGATATTTTTATTCCTGCAGGCGGTCGTCCGCGCACTTTGAATGACACCAACTTTAAAGAGTTTCTCGATGAAACGGGAAAATCCACCTCAAAAGCAATCGTTGAAGGTGCAAACCTCTACCTTACCCCTGTGGCACGCCGGTCGCTCGAAAAAGAGGGCGTTCTGATTATCAAAGATAGCTCGGCAAACAAGGGGGGTGTGATCTGCTCTTCTTTTGAAGTTTTGTGCGGGCTCTGTCTATCAGAAGAGGAGTTTATCCAAGAAAAACCCATCCTGATGAGAGAAATTCTCGGAATCATCCGCAGTCGCGCGCTCGACGAAGCAAAGCTGCTCCTTCGCACGCACGCAGAAACGCGCGCTTTTCTCACAGATATTTCCGAATGGATTTCGGAGAAGATCAACACCTTCACCTACCAGCTCCTCGACTATTTTCAGCCTCTCCCCCTTTCCAATGATCCGAAAGATCCTCTCATCCACTGTTTCTTAAACTATGCTCCACCCCTTCTGCGCACGCGTTATCAACAACGTCTGCTGACTGAAGTTCCAGACATCCACAAAAA
>JBIOJU010000016.1:0-11745 GCA_044451165.1 Chlamydiales bacterium
AATCTCCTATCTCGGTGTTCTCTGTGCTCTCGGTGGTGAAATCTTCAATCTTTCTTTATTCTGCGGGCTTTGTCTCTTTTTGTGGAAGAGGCGTTTCGCTTTGCACATTCAGCTTGAATGTAGCAGGCACCCCTTCTTTGAGTCGAAGACTGATTGTAAATTCTCCAAGCGCCTTGATGGGTTGTGGAAGCAAGACATGGCGCTTCTCGAGAGAGATTCCCTCTTTTGCAAAGAGTTGGACAATGTCTGGTGCCGCAACGGAACCGTACATGTGGCCATCTGGATCGACCTTCACCAAAATAGAGAGCTCCTTGCCATCTATGCTAAGAGCCAGCCCTTCTGCTTCTTTTCTATCTACTTGGGCGCGCTGCGAGCGTTCCTCTTGAAGCCGAGCCTGCATGCGCAAGGTACCCTTATCTGCGATAACTGCAACTTTTTGTGGCAGAAGAAAGTTGCGCGCATAACCGGGTTTCACCTTGACTACTTCGCCACTTCTTCCAAGATCATCAACGTCTTCTACGAGTAATAATTGATAGTTCATCGTTCAACCTTAATTTATTCTTGTCCTACAAAAGGCAAAAGCGCCATATGACGTGCTCTTTTGATTGCTCTTGCAAGTTGTGTTTGGTGATAAAAGGAGACGCCAGTAATCCGGCGTGGAATGATCTTTCCTCTCTCCGTAATAAATTGTGTAAGCGTGTTCAGATCTTTGTAATCAATGTGTTTTATACCTGAAGCGGTAAAAGGACACTGTTTACGTTTGCGGACGAAAGGCCCTTCTGGAATTGATCTCCTGTGCGAGCCTCTTTCATCTCTTTCATCACGATCGTTACGTCTTTGTGTCATCGTCGTCATCTTTTTTCCTCACTCTTGAACGATGGGTTTAAATTCTAATGTCTCTAAGACCTTCTCAGTGCGGAGGGTCAAAAAACGGACTAGATCCTCATTGAGGTGGTACTCTCTCCACATATCCTTAATGGCGGGAGTGACTACTGAGAAGTAGAGCAAATAATAATGCCCGTCGCGCTTGCCGTTAATCTCATAGGCGAGCTTGCGTCTTCCCTGATCATGAATCTTATGTACCTCGCCACCTCGTTCGGAAATCCCTCCGAGGATCTTATCGAGAGCTTTTTGCCTCGCCTCATCACTCAGCGTTGTACTTAAGATGTACATACCTTCGTAAAGCTGATTTTTTTGTTTTGCCATCTTTGCTTATTCTCCTGATTCTCTTGTTTCCTTTTTTTCAATATTGAATGCGCGCATAGCACCCTCTATCCCTGAAGAGAGCCACTTGTCGATTGCAGAACCCACTGTTTCTGCTACCTCTGGCAATGCTTTTGTCTCTTCCGGAGTAAATTTTCCTAAAACATAATCCGCCAGTTCGCCTTCTTGACCAATTCCGATCCGCAATCGCGGGTACTCGGTTGTTCCCAAATGTTCCGCTATGCTCTGCAGTCCGTTATGCCCACCACTACTTCCCTTTGCTCTAAAGCGCAGTTTGCCAAATGGCAATGCAGCATCATCGCAGATCACGAGCAGATCAGACAGTTTGATGTCAAAGTACTCTTTGCAAGCGCGGATCGCTTCACCGCTGCTGTTCATATAGGTCAAAGGGAGCAGCAAAAAAACCTTTTTTCCAAAGAGAGACCCTTGCGCTAAATCCCCGATAAAATCTGCCGCATGTCTGAAGGAGAGCCCCTGTTTTTTTGCATACGCCCGTACTACCTCAAATCCGATGTTATGGCGCGTGAGGTCATAGGCAGAACCGGGATTGCCTAGACCCGCGATCAAACACTTTTGTCCATCACCTGCCATACGCTACGACCTTAAACTTTTGCGACCACAACAAGAACCTCATCGCCTTTCGCAAGAGGTTTCACCTTTTCAGACACCGCAATATCTCCCAATCGTTTCACCTGACCGATGCCGAGATCTTTCACATCAATGACAAATTCGGCGGGAATATTTTTGGGTAGGCACTCCACTTCGATAAAACGGGTCACCTGCCGCAATGTGCCTCCGAGCTTTACCCCGATACAATCGACTACACCGACAATGGTGATAGGAACTTTAATTTTCACCACTACGCTGTCTTGGAGCTCTTCAAAATCGAGGTGCGAAACCTCATAGCGCGTGATCTCATACTGGACTTCTTTTACGATGGCGTTGCGCTGTTTGCCTTCCGATACAAGTGTAAATACTGTCGTCGCAAGCCGGCCAGGCTTTACCTGCCGCATCAGAGCGCCATATTCGTTACCATTTACAACTACTTGCTCAGGAGATTTGCCTGGAGCATAAATAATGCCAGGAATATTTCCCTCGCGTCTAATCTTCTTCACATCGCTTTTCTTTTCACCAGTGCGGCTGGTCACAGTTAATTTCATAACCCTTACTCCGTTAATAATATAAACTTTTTGAGATGTGTAACAACTATGCTCAATTAAACAGGGAGGAGATCGACTTTGCTCCGACGATAGAATCTATCGCCTTTGCAAAAAGAGGAGCAACAGAGATGACCTCCAGCCTACTTCGCTTCTCTGCAGGCAAGGGTATCGTGTTGCTAACAAACATCTTTTCAATCGCACTCTCCTCAGACGCCTCACCGCTAAAAATACCATGTGTAACAGCGGCAAACACGTTTCTCGCGCCTGCTCTTTTGCACACTCTGGCTGCGGCTTCGAGCGTCTGACCTGTCGAGCAAATATCGTCAACGATCCAGACATCTCTATCCTTCACGTCCCCTATCAGGGCATTCATCTCGACACGTTTTGCACTCAATCGACGCTTGTCTACAATTGCATAGTCGCATTTCAACGCCTCTGCAAAAGATCGCGCTAACTTGATGCTTCCCAAATCGGGGGTCACCACCGCACATTGGACTGCTCCCTGCTTTTTAATCGCCTCCACTAAAAGAGGCATCGCATAGAGATTGTCCACTGGGATGTTGAAAAACCCCTGAATCTGCTCAGTATGCAGATCCATTGTGAGCACCCGTGTGACTCCTGCTCGCTCTAGAAGATCCGCCACGAGTTTTGCCGTAATTGGCTCTCGTGTTGTCCCCTTACGATCCTGGCGGGCATACCCGAAATAGGGCAAAACCGCCACAATCGAACGAGCCGAAGCGCGCTTCATCGCGTCGACTAGTATGAGCAATTCCATGAGATAGAGATTGGGATGTCGTGCGACGGATTGCAAAAGAAAAACATCCCTACCACGGACGTTGTCTAAAACATGAACGCCTATCTCACCATCTGGAAAAGTCTCAATCTGAATCTTCCCAAGCTGCACTCCGACCGCATCTGCGATTTGCTGTGAAAGCTCCGGATGGGAGGTTCCAGCAAAAAGCATAAATTCATTGTCATTGTGCATCTTGTAATCACACTCTTGGGGCGGAAGGATTCGAACCTCCGAATGGCGGTACCAAAAACCGCTGCCTTACCACTTGGCGACGCCCCACCAAAAAATTTCAGAAGGATCATGGTAGCTAGCGGCAGCTTTTAAAGCAATGAGATGACAACAGGGAAGTGATGAACGATGAGTGATGAGTGCTAAACGAACGAAGAATTAATTCACTTTGTTGACAATTTTTTTGAAGCGCCTCGAGGCTTGATGGTGCTCGATGATGGGAGAAAGAATATTTTTCTCATCAAGGGGATGGCCAGGAATTTTTACATAGGAGAGAGGAAGGGAGCGAAGATCGATTTTAAGATCTTTTGCTAAAAGGATGTCGCGCAGAGCTGTCTGCTCCCAAAATTCTTCTGTGCGGCCTTCGCGCATGAGTTCTTTGACGCACTCTTGTGCCCATCTACGCAGAAGCTCTTGGCTACGACTTGTATTATTCACGTAAACCGTTCCCGACATCACCTTTGAGGGATGGTCATCTGCTAACTCTTCGTTGAGGCGAACAGCAAGGTCTCCAGAAAATTCTTGAAGTGCCGCAGGTTTTGCGACAAAGACAGCATCCGCATCGACCCAAAGCAGCGGTGTATTAAGTTCTTGAAGTTTTTGATAGAGAAAAAATGGCTTAAAGGCGCAATTGAGCTCCCAACTCCCAAAAGAATCGATCCCATCGATCGAAAAGCTGAGATCAAAACGTTTACAAGAAGCAATCAGGGCCTGCACCTCCTGCTCATAAGGTGTATTTTTAGTGTAAAACGAGACAACAACCGGAAATTTCACATCTCTACCCTGGCTCTAAATTCAAAAATAAAATATTTACTACTATATGCACATCTTTCATATCGCGACTGAACTTGCCCCCATTGCGAAAGTAGGTGGACTTTCGGATGTCCTCTATGGCCTTTCGAAAGAGCTTGTTCGCCAGGGACACAAGGTCGAGATCCTGATCCCTAAATACGACTCTATCGACTACAGCCAATTAAAACATCTGAAAGTTGAGATGCGGGAGGTGCCTTGCATCGAGGGAACGCATCAAATCCAAAACACCGTCTGGTCGGCAGAACTTGATGGCCTGCGGGTGCTACTTTTAGAGCCTCATCATCCCCACTACTATTTCAACAGAGGTAAAATTTATGGGTGCGGCGATGATATCGAGCGGTTCACCTACTTTTGCAAAGCCGCATTAGAATATCTGATCAAAGCCAAAGCCCAACCCGATATTTTGCACCTGCATGACTGGCCGACTGCACTGGTCGCGCCGCTTTGTAAAGAGGTCTACGAACCACTCGGTCTTAAACCAGAAGGGATTGTACTCACCATTCACAATCTGGAGTACCAGAGCAAATGCCTTCCTCAGCAGCTGATACGCATCGGGCTTCATGGAGACACCCCAGAAATGCGGGAAAAACTAGAGGATCTGATTGTGAAAGGAACCATTAATCTCCTCAAAGGAGGAATCGAGTATGCCGATTTTGTGACGACTGTCTCCCCTGCGTATGAAAAAGAGATCAAAACTCCACATGGTGGCTCAGGTCTCGATACAGTACTTCTCAAATATGAAACAAAATTGAAGGGTATTTTAAATGGCATCGATGAAGCATTTTGGGATCCGGAAAAAGACCCTCTTCTCGTCAGACGCTACAAGACCCATGGCCTCCATTCTTTGGATCAGCTGCAAGATGTGCATGAAGGCAAAAAGGAGAATCGCAACCATGTGCGGATGCATTTTGGATTAAAAGAGGAGAACTCACCCCTCGTCTGTTCTGTCACCCGCCTCTCGCAACAGAAAGGACCCGAACTTATTCTCTACGCACTCAACCGCAGTGTGAAAAAAGGGGGACAGTTTGTCCTGCTAGGTTCAGATCACGGATCAAAGACCGAACAGGATTTTCTTGCCCTACATGGACTAGAACAAAAAGTGGGGATATGTATCGATCGAGATGAGGCACTGGCGCATCTCATCTTCGCTGCTGCAGATATGATTGTGATCCCCTCATACTACGAACCTTGTGGGCTCACACAGATGATCGCTCTTCGTTATGGAACCGTTCCGCTCGTCAGGCGAACCGGCGGGCTTGCAGATACTATTTTTGATATCGATACGGCAACAGTTCCTGAAGAGTTGCGCAACGGATTTAACTTTGATTTCTACGACACGGGCGGGATCGACTGGGTGCTAGATAGAGCATTTACATGCTGGGCAAATGATCGAAAAAAATGGGAAATGATCATGTTCAACGGCATGCAACAAGATTTTACATGGAAAAATCCCACGGCGGCCTACCTCGAAATCTACACCTCGCTGACACAAAAAAAAACCAAAGTCGCCTGAACAAGAGAGAAGAAGCAAAGATCCGCTTCCCCCTCTCTTTCTTCTCTCTAGTCATCATCGACTTCATAGCAGCAGCAGAGATGAGGAAGGCAGTGATAAACGGTCTGTGTGCAGGGAAGAATTGAGTTGTACTCTAACCTTCCGGGAATAAAATTCTTCACAAGTGCGGCAAGCGCAACCCATGTGTTTAAAAAAGAGAGGATGGGTCCGATAAACGTCACTTCATCGATCAGGTGTGCAACTCTTTGGGGTAAACAGTGTGGAAATGTGAACATCAGTCCAGGAAGTGTAAAAAAAGAACGAAAGACAGTTTCTACGAGAGAAGCGACTACTATGAGAGCAAAACAGAGTTCTGATCCGACGATTCGAAAAGTTTTTTCATACCAGGGTTGCGACCCTGTAGGACCATTGCTAAGGCCGATTGCATAATCCATCCATGTGAGAGAGCAAGAGATGCGCCATGTTCCAGGACCGTGACCGATCTCACCCATATTCATAGACATATGAAAACCTCTGCAGATTGTTGAACGATTTTAAGTACGCGCCCCTTGTACAAGGTCCAGAAATGATGCGTTTCCATTCATCAGACGTAGCCCTGTCCTCAACAGAGGCTCCGCCTGCGCGACGCACATCGTAAGAGCTGGGAAAATCTCATCGTAATCCACTCTTCTTTCGAACAGATTTTTAAACAGGGCCATGAGCGCAACGACACTGTTTAACGTTGAAATCACGCTGCCCGCAACAGTTGCTGTGATAATAAGCTGTTTCTGTTCGCTCTCTAACATTGCTAGATCCGCATAAACGATCAAAACTCCTGGGATCGCCAAGATTCCACGAAAAATGGCTTCTACAAGAGAAGTAACCACGAGTGCAGCAAAAGAAATTTCTGCAACTGCAATTCTTCCCCAAATATAGTTCGCACCATTTCGAAATTCTATGGTTCGTGCCATTAAATTCAGAGAGCCAGAAAAAAGGAGCGCATCCTCTCTCTGACTGAGTGCGCCAAGTGACAAATTGGTCATGGTCGCATTAGAGCTTTTTTAATGTACATTCTGTTTGCATAAATATATTCCACCCCGGAATAGAGCGTGTAGATGCATGCGATCAATACGGAGATAAAGCTGATCCTTTGAAGATCGGAGGCGTCGAGAAGGCCTTTCGAATAGGGAATCATGAGCAGAATAATCGCAAACGCAGCGACCGCTTGAACCACCGCTTTAATTTTTCCGCTAAGGCGCGCGCCAAGAGTTACACCCCGAAAGGCGCATAGCGTGCGCAGCGTGCTGATAATCATATCGCGATAAAAAAATGGGAGCACAAGGAGAAGCGGGAGTTGGATAAATCCCTGTGTAAAAGAGAGAAAAACTGAGAGACGAAAAATACTGTCTGCCATCGGATCCAAGATTTTGCCGAGTTCCGTCACCTGATTTTTTTTGCGCGCAAAAAACCCGTCAAACAGATCGGATAGTTCTGAGATGGCCATCAGTAGCAGTAATACGTACGGCAAGAGTAAAAGTGAAATTCCCATCTCATCATGATAGAGATAAGCCGCAAGAAATAGAGGCCCTAAGAAGAGCCTGAGCAATGTAAAGTAGTGAGGCAAACCCACAGCAGCACCTTCGTTTCTTTGACATAGTACTGCTTGTCAAAAATTCTTGAAACAAAAAGAAAATTCTCAAGAGAGGAAGAGAGGGATCGGACACGCACGCGGGCAGAGGCACGAAGGAGAGAAAGCTTTCGAGCCCGTGCCCGATCTTTCTTATTTCAGCCTTTATCCTTCAGCCTTCATCCTTTCTTTTCCTGGAGCGCTAGCTGTCCACAGGCAGCTGCAATGTCTTTGCCTTTGGTGTAGCGCCATGTGACATTGAGTCCACGTGAATCGAGTAGATCGCGAAATGCTTCGATCTTTTCTTTTGGCGGACGATCGAGACGAAGACCATCTACAGGATTATAAGGAATGAGATTTACTGTGCACTGCTGACCTTTGAGAAGTTGTGCCAGCTCCTCTGCATGATCAAGTCCATCATTGATGCCGGACATAAGAGTATACTCATAAGTGATGTCTCGACGCGTTTTTTCTGTAAAATAGCGCATCGCACTTAAGATCTCCTCGAGAGCGTATTTGCGCGCATAAGGGATAATTTTCTGGCGAATGCGCTGATTTGGCGCATGCAAGGAGAGGACTAGGTTCACTTTGAGCTCTTCTTCGGCAAAACGGGTAATCCCTTCAACTACACCCACCGTGGAGACGGTGATACGCCGCTGCGAAAGTCCAAGACGCGCAGGGTCACATAAAAGCTGAATCGACTGCACCACCTCTTCATAATTTTCAAACGGCTCGCCCATGCCCATATAGACAACGTGCGAGACTCTCTCTCCATTTTTTTTAAGGAGCGCATCAATCGCAAATGTTTGTTCGAAAATTTCTGCCGCAGATAGATTGCGAATGAGTCCCTTTTTTCCTGAGGCACAGAAAGCGCAACGTGCTGGACAGCCCACTTGAGAAGAAACGCAGACGGTGCGTCTTTCAAACGAACGGATGAGCACAGATTCTACAAGTTTACCATCTCCAAGCTCCCACAAATACTTAGTCGTCTCTCCGTCAGAAGAGTCGACCGTTTTTACAAGTTTTAGAACATTTAGCTGAAAATGAGCGGCTGCTTTCTCTTTTAGAGAAGAGCCGAGGTTACTCATCTGATCCCAGTTGAGAACGCTCTTTTGATAGATCCAGTCGAGTATTTGTCCAGCGCGAAAGGGCTTTTCACCGTGTGCAATCAGCCACGTTTTGAGCTCCTCCTCGCGCATGCTGTGGAGAGATTTCATCTGTTCGGTTGTGAAGGTTGCCGCAGAGAAAGACGTTGATAGTCGTTCGTGCGTCTTTCTTGATTTGCAAGTTGGCGGTGCGCTTCTCGTGCCTCTTCCAGAAGCTTGCGTGTATTTTCTATGGTTTTTTTGCTGATATTCGTGGCGCTACGGAGAACAAGGGAGAGCAGCTGATGCGACTCCACCCTAACAGCAAGTGCCGCCGGATCAAGCTTAAAAACGGTCTTCGATCTACTTAATTCAAATAGGTTGCTCATAGAGAAGTGCAAGTATACATAAAGCCGGAAATCGATTCAAGTTGCATCGCATATTAAAATATTAAATTAACAATTCAAAACATTATTTATCTGCTTAAAAACAGCTGTTGATGTTAAACTTTAGCGCACAACTTATAATTAAAGGAAATAAAATGAGTTTATCTATTAATGTAAAAGGTGAATGTAACGACACAACGGGCTTCCACAATCTGCACAGATTTTTGCCCAATCGACGCATTTGTCAAGAGATCTTTGCTTATGCGGGCGAACTGACCCCTATCGCCCTGCGCGCACTCGAAAAAGCTGCTGAACCCATACACCAGGATAG
Organism: Chlamydiales bacterium; assembly: GCA_044451165.1. GTDB lineage: Bacteria > Chlamydiota > Chlamydiia > Chlamydiales > Rhabdochlamydiaceae. Next base: position 9,140 of record JBIOJU010000016.1, read on the forward strand.
TCTGGTCGAATTTTTCGAATGGATGGAGCACAAAGAAGTGCTTCCAAAGGACTCCTTTGTAGGAATTTACTTCGCGCACGTGGCAAAAAAAAAGAATCGTACGCACGCCCTTCGGCCTCATGGTATAGAAGCCGATCTGCTTTATAGATTGTTAAAAGACACAAAATGCAGAGACCTGCTCACTGTTAAGATCCTCGACCTTGCGTCTGGTTATTTTACCTCCCTACGCTACTCCCCCCTCAGAGAACTTTCACCCGCAATCGCTCTCTTTCCCTCATTGACACAGCTGAACTTACAAGGTCATCATTTGGACAGCTTGCCATCTGAAATTTGTGCGCTCTCCAAGCTCAGACTGCTAAATCTTTCTAACAATAGACTTAAGGCACTTCCTCAAAAGTTTTCCGAGCTGAGACAGTTGCGACATCTGATGCTCAATGGGAACAAGTTTTCATCCCCTCCAACAGTAGTTGCAAATCTTCCCCGTTTGCGACTTCTCACAGTTGATATCGCTTTTTTTCCCTCGCAGGACGATACTCTGAAAACAGCACTTCAAAAAAAGCGCTGTCAAATTGTCTGTATCATCTAGAAAATTTCGGAGGGGCGCCGTTTTCTGAACGCCCCCTTAATTCCCCCCCAGCACCAGGCAAAGAGGCGCAGCTGATTTTTTGCGAGCCAAGCAAAAAGTGCCGAGCTTAAACCAAAGTGCACGAAAAGAATGACGAGCGTCTCCGCGAAGCTGCGGATGATCTTCTTTGCAGATGTTGGTCTATACTCATAATCAGTGAGGACACGCTTAAAAAAGGCTTTGCGTAAGGAGGGAGCTCGAAAAAACCGGCAGAGCAGATCAAAGCCACTCTGCTCTCTATAAAACGTTCTAAATCCTCCGAGTCCCACCAGCACCTCCTTGCGAAAAAAGAAGGGCTGAAGCGTCGGTACGATGCTACCCCGCTTGAGTCGTTTTGGACTCATCGATTCGAAAAGAATTTCAGGTGCAGAGAAACTATGCTTAACAATCGTGCCGGAACTGACGAGGTCTGGATAAAAATTCTCTTCAATGAACTGGGCTAAAAAGGTCAGAGAATGGCGCGAAAGGTAGAACTCTCCAGGAGAAAGGAAATGGAGATACGCCCCCTGTGCAACTGATGTCGCCTCATTTTTCATGGCAAAAGTCGATTTTCTCTCAGAAACTACTCGCCTGACTCCCGGAGGGTACTCCCCTCCTAGAGTTCCTTCTTCTACAACAATTGTTTCAAAATGGGGACAGTCTTGTTCCAGAATACTAGCGAGGGTAAAGGGAAGAAGGTGCGCGCTCCCCTCCCGTGCAATGACAATGATCGAAAAGCTCGGTTTGCTACTCATACCACCTAGAATATTGGAGGAAAAAGCAATTTTCAAGATATAGTGTGACCCATGATGACATTTCAAAAACTTATCTCTTCACTCTCTGTTTTCTGGGAGAAGAAAGGATGCATTATCCACCAGGGGCACGACCTCGAGGTGGGTGCAGGGACGTTTAACCCGGCCACCTTCCTCCGCTGTTTAGGCCCAGAGCCTTACAACACAGCCTACGTGGAGCCTTCGCGGCGCCCACAAGATGCCCGCTATGGTGAAAACCCCAATCGCGTGCAGCTGTTTCACCAGTATCAAGTTGTTTTAAAACCCTCTCCGCCAGAAGTGCAGCGCTGGTATCTCGAATCCCTCGAAGCGATCGGTCTCAATTTAAAAAAACATGATATCCGCTTTGTCCATAGCGACTGGGAGTCGCCCAGTTTGGGTGCATGGGGGCTTGGATGGGAGGTCTGGTGTGACGGGATGGAAGTCTCTCAATTCACCTACTTTCAAGCAATTGCTAGTCTCCCCCTCCAGCCCATTTCTGCTGAAATTACCTATGGGCTAGAGAGGCTCGCGATGTACGTACAAAATGTGGATAGTCTGTTTGATGTCCACTGGAACGAGACGCTGACCTTTCGCGACATCTCCCATCAGAGCGAAATCGAATGGAGCACCTATAACTTTTCAGAAGCAAATAGTGCGATGTGGCTTTCCCATTTCAACGATTATGAAAGGGAAGCAAAGAATCTTATCGCACGGCAGTTGCCAATCCCTGCCTACGATTTTGTGATCAAAGCCTCGCATGCATTTAATATTCTGGACGCACGCGGCGTTATTTCTGCAACTGAAAGAACTAGCTATATCGGCCGCATCCGAGATCTGGCTCGCCTTGTCGGCATCGAGTATATTGCTTCTCGTGAAAAACTCTCCTTTCCCCTTCTGAAAAAGAGCAAAGTGAAGCATCAGAAGATGATAGCACATAAACTGTCCCGCACCTTTAATCCAAAGCTTCACCGTGATTTTCTTCTCGAAATCGGATCGGAAGAGCTTCCTGATACTTTTGTGCCCATCGGCTGCAAAAATCTCGAAAAAGCCATGCAAAAACTTCTGCTAGCATATGAACTTCCTTGTGAAGAGATGAAAATCTTCGGCACTCCGCGACGACTTGCTGTGCTCGTCAAAGGCCTTGTCGAAGGAACGCAGGACAAAGAGGTGGAAAAAAGAGGTCCTCCCATTACTGTTGCCTTCGACCCAGCCGCCAAGCCGACACCGAA
>JBIOJU010000017.1:0-11675 GCA_044451165.1 Chlamydiales bacterium
CAAAGCGATCGTTGAAGGAGACGGAGAAGTGAAGCTCAGTGCAAGGCAGTTTGCCGGCGTGAGGAGCTACGTAGAACTCATCGAATCGTTGCGGGAGATGATGAAAAGAGGCAGCAAGCTACGAGATCTTGTCTCCTATGTGGTTGAAAAGAGCTCCTATTTAGAAGTTTTGAAAGAAGATCCGGAGAGTTATCAGGAGCGAAAAGAGAACGTGGAAGAGCTGGTCTCTAAGGCTGCCGAGTGGGAAGAGGAGAGTGAACATCCAACACTTGCTGGTTTTTTGGAGGAACTCACGCTCAAAACAAGCCACGACGAAAAGGACCGTCTTCCCTCCGATGCACTTAAACTCATGACGCTCCATAACGGAAAAGGATTAGAGTTTGAGGTGGTATTTATCGTGGGAATGGAAGAGGAGCTCTTTCCGCACATGAGTAGCTTTGACAACCAAAATGAGATGGAAGAGGAGAGAAGGCTCTGCTACGTGGGAATGACGCGCGCTAAAAATTTCCTCTACCTCACCGCGTCATGCTACCGCTACCTCTGGGGCGTCCCACGTCTCATGCGACCAAGCCGCTTTCTCGCAGAGATCCCTTCTGAATTTTTGCATCCCTATCATGGAAACGCAAAAGAGTTTGAAGAGGAGGGTGAAGAGGGGGGATTTGTTCCAGGCGACATGGTCTTCCATCACGACTACGGCAAGGGCGTCGTCGAAAAAAGCTACCAGACTTCGCATGGAATGACCTACGACGTCTTTTTTCCTCTCGCAAATACAAGAAGAACACTCGTAGCAAGATTCGCAAAATTGGTAAGGGTCTGATGAAGAGAGATCGGGCACGCATGTTCAGTTTCAGGACATAGTACACACTTTGTGTCAGGACATGGTATACACCTAGGCTTTTTTTTAACTTCATCCAATGGAGGAAAAAATGCCGTGGGATACCAGAGGAGTTGTGTCTATGCGTCAAGAGTTTGTTGCCCAAGTAAATGCGAAGGTAAGAAGCATTAGTCAGTTATGCCGTGATTATAAAATCACGAGAAAAACCGCCTACAAGTGGATCCATCGTTTCTCTACTGATGGAGCTATTGGTCTGTATGATCGCTCAAGAAGGCCATGTCACATGCCGTTGAGAGTCGACAAAGATCAGGTGCAGCTTATTCTGGATTGTCGTGATAAATATCCTGCCTGGGGAGCGAAAAAACTAAGACAAATTCTCATCAATGAAGGGCGTGCTAATCTACCCAGTCTTTCGTCTTTTAATCGCATATTAGCTCGTGAAAATAGGATTTCACCTGAAGAAATAGAAAAGAGAAGGCAGTTTATCCGCTTCGAGAGGAAAAATCCGAACGAGTTGTGGCAGATGGACTTTAAAGGTCATTTTGAAATCTCTGAGGGAAGATGCCATCCCTTAACAGTCTTGGACGATTGTTCGAGGTTTTCGATATCCTTAAAAGCCTGTAGTTCGGAAAACAAGATAGTAGTTAGGAGGGCATTGGAAGAGGCTTTTCACGAATATGGCCTTCCTCTTGCCATGACTATGGATAATGGATCGCCCTGGAAAGGATATCCTGGACAACGCTTATCGGATTTAACCGTATGGTTAATGAGACTGGGCATAAAAATTAGCCACTCTAGGCCAAATCATCCCCAAACTCAGGGTAAAGATGAGAGATTTCATCGCACCCTGAAAGAAGAGGTGCTGAAATTTCACAATTTTCGGAGTTTGATAGATGCGCAAAGCCAGTTTGATGAGTGGCGAGAAATATATAATTATATTCGTCCTCATGAGGCACTAGAAATGCAATGTCCTGGGCAGAAATACCGGCAGAGTGAAAGGAAATATACAGGATATCTAGCCCCAATCGAATATCGCTTAGAAGACACCGTAAAAAAAGTGGGGGATAATGGAGAGGTATCGTTTATGGGGCATCGAATCTATGTCGGGAGTTTTTTAAAAGGAGAACACATAGCTTTGCGACAGAGAAAAGAACGAGAATGGGATATTTATTACGTTGAGAGTCGGATAGGAAGTTTTAAAAGAAAATAAACGAAAAACTGTATACCATGTGCTGACACAGAGTGTATACCATGTCTTGAGACTATACACACGTTCACGGGCACGGGCACGAAGGAGGGAAAGAAAAACTTGGAGTTAGCATTGATCTTTCTTATTCTTTCTTGCGTGCCCGTGAACGTGCCTGTGCCCTTGCCCGATCCATCTTTTAAGAGGGCAGCGGGGAACTAGCCGAAGGACTTGTTGCCCGACTGTCTCTGGTGTACCCTCCAAAGACTTCACCTCTCTTTTTTTCTACCAGTTGGTTTTTTGGCCTGGGGGTAGGACTAGGAATTGGGTGGTGTTGTGCTGGAGGGCGCAGAAGAGATCGTAAGGGGGCTGGTTCATCGGCTCATCGGAGAGATCAAAGGTTTTCCAGTGAATGCCGAGGCTGAGTTTAGAGCGGACGTCGTTGTGTATGCGGACAGACTCTTCTGGATCCACATGGACACTTTTCATGAATTTTCGTGGAGAATAAGATCCGATGGGAATCAGGCTGAGGTCGATTGTTTTCCATCGCGCTCCTATCGCCTTAAAATCATAAGGATTGTAGCCGGTATCACCCACAAAATAGAGGCACTTCACCTCGCCATTTGCACGTGTGAATTCAACTACCCATCCCATCCAGAGCGTTGGATTAATGCCGACTGCGCTTCTTCCCGAAAAATGTTGTGCAGGCACGCCTGTTGCTTTAAGTTCAAGCGTTGGAAATGTAAAACTACTCTCCTCCCACCAGCCTAGCTCCTTTACTTTTGCAATTCCTCTTTTCAGAAACCACTCTTTTACACCCATCGGAACGAGCCAGAGAATATCCGGAAATTTTGCGTGCAGCGCTTTGATGGTTGACTTATCCAGATGGTCATAATGGTCGTGGCTGATCAGCACCAGGTCAATTTTGGGCAGCTCCGAGATCGCAAGGCCTGGCGGGTGTTTTCTTTTCGGTCCCACACAAGAAAAAGGAGAACAGCGGGGGCTCCAGATAGGATCTGTCAGGAGTCGCAATCCATTGATCTCAATCAGTGCGGTCGAATGGTTGATCCAAATGACGGAGGGATCTTCTGAACTGTATGAGTTTTTGGGGGCAGGGTAGACAAAATCCTCGGGGATGGTTGGTGGGGCTGGATCTGCATAGTGACCAAGCTTCCAAAGGAGCACATCAAAGATGGTGCGCCTTGTCGCTTTTGCATGGGGATTGAAAAAACGTCTAGTCATGAACCTATCCCGATATTAAAAATTGTTGAATTATAGTGTCATTGTAAGCGGAAGGGTATCTGTTACAGAGGGGTCTCCAAAAAACTGAATAGGTCCAGGAAAACGGTAGAGATCATCGGTCGCCCAGCGTTCTCGTGCTTGTGCAAAATGCATAAATGCGCTTCCTTTGAGATCTACGAGCGCCTTCTGCACGACAGGCTTGCTCTTTCCCTTTCTCATTTCCATATGCATCAGGTGGGTGAGCGGCACACCACCTACTTCCCACTTCTCGACCGACGCGTCCAGATTTAACACAACCGCCATATAACCTGTATAGCCATGCGCAAGAAGGAGTGCGGCGGAGAAGCCGAGCGCCTGACAGTAGTTTGCATCAAAATTGGAAGGAAAGGCCGCTCTTCCTTCATATCCAAAAAAGTGGCTTTGAGCTGCAAACTTTCCCTGATAATCGCCTTTTTTTGATCGGTCGTTCAGCTCTTTTGTGACAAGCTCGATGAGGAGAAGCTCGGTTTCGATGAGTGAAACCTGTACATTTCCATGAGGGTCTCTCTCCAAAAGCAGCTGTTTTTGAATCGATTCGGGGAGCTCTGAAAACAGCTTATTATTTTGAGACGCGCCCTCGCCGATGAGTGTTTTAATTTCTGGTAAAAATTCTAGCAACCCCTCGGGAACAAGGATCACCCCAAAGTTTTTGTTCACTGCTGCGCGTTTGCAAATAAGGTCTGCAATCTCTTCTACTATCTGGTGCAAAGTCTTGTTTTTTTCAGCACACTCCTCGCTGATGATGGCAAGATTTGGGTGGGTCGCAAGTGCGCATTCAAGTGTGATGTGCGAGGCGGTTCTTCCCATCAGCTTGATGAAGTGGTAATACTTTGCTGCAGACGCTGCATCACGCGCAATATTTCCAATCAGCTCAGAATAGACTTTCGTGGCTGTGTCAAATCCGAATGAGATCTCGACATAGGCGTTTTTAAGATCGCCATCGATTGTTTTAGGGACACCCACAACTCTGGTTCTGCAATTTTTACTGAGAAAATACTCTGCTAAAAAAGCTGCATTTGTATTCGAATCGTCCCCTCCAATGATCACGAGACCATCGAGGTCTAACCCTTCTACAACTTTCCTTGCTGCTTCCAGCTGTTCAAGTGTCTCGATTTTGGTGCGGCCAGATCCGATGAGGTCAAAGCCACCCATGTTCCGATAGGGATCGAGAAGTTCTTTCGTAAGCTCTTGATGTTTTCCTTCAAGGACGCCAGAGGGACCACCTAAAAAACCGATCAGCTTACTATCTCGATGCAAAAGATGTAGTGCATCGAAGAGACCTGCCAGCACATTGTGACCACCTGATGCCTGCCCCCCGGAGAAGAGGGCCCCTATACGAAGAGGTGAATTTTTTTTGCGGGATGTGGTGAATTGTGCTGAAAGAAAAGGCTGCCCGAATGTGCGGGGAAAATGGGTTTTGATCTCTTCACTTTTTGGACGGGGAAGAAGCTCCTCTTTAAAAAAATCGAGGCTGCCCGGCTCTTTCAAAAGGGTTGGAACTTGCGGCCGAAAATTCCGTCTCAAGCGCTCAAGCGAACTTGGAATTGTTAGCAAGAAGGTAGGCTCACTGGCACAGTAATTGCCAGGCCCCCTTCCGATGTTTCCTTGTAGATACCTTTCATATCTTCGCCTGTTTTTCGCATGGCAAGAATCACCTGGTCGAGCGTGACTCGGTGATTTCCACTTCCATGTAGCGCAAGACGGGAAGCGTTGATCGCTTTAATCGCACCCATTGTGTTGCGTTCAATACAGGGAATTTGCACCAGTCCGCCGATTGGATCGCACGTGAGGCCAAGGTTGTGCTCCATTCCAATCTCTGCTGCGTTTTCAATTTGACTGTTTGTTCCGCCCAGTGCGGCCGTAAGTCCTCCAGCTGCCATCGAACAGGCCACCCCGACTTCTCCTTGACAGCCCATCTCTGCTGCAGAAAGTGAAGCACCCTCTTTGTAAAGAATTCCGATTGCTGCTGCTGTTAAGAAAAAATGAATGATTCCGTCTTCTGTGGGATCCGGTCCAAATTGCATGTAGTAGTGAAGCACAGCTGGAATGATCCCAGACGCGCCATTTGTGGGAGCGGTGACTACGCGTCCACCTGCTGCGTTCTCCTCATTGACAGCAAGTGCAAAAAGGCTTACCCAGTCTAAAATCTCAGACGGATCTGAAATCAGATCTGCGCCGTTTTTTTGGAGTGTCTTGTAGATCTTTGATGCACGTCTTTCAACATTTAGCCCACCCGGAAGAATTCCCTCCTGATGGCAGCCCCTCCGCACGCACTCTTGCATCACCTTCCAGATCTGTAAAATGCCCTTGCGAATCTCTGCCTCAGTGCGCAGGCATTTTTCATTTTCCAATACGATTTCGTGGATCTTTTTCCCTTCCCGCTCACAATGTTCTATCAGTTCTTCACACGTTCTAAATGGGAATGGAACAGCTGCGTCCGAATCGGACAGCTCTTCTCTTTCGCCCTCCGACTGAGAAATCTCTTCGTGGGTCACGACAAATCCGCCCCCCACCGAGTAGAAGATCGTCGAAGCGAGTTCTTTTCCTGAAAAATCTTTTGCAGTAAGACGCATCGCGTTTGAGTGGTAAGGAAGTCTTTTTCCTTTATGAAACAAAAGATGCGTCTGCATTTTAAAAGGGATACGAATTTTTCCGAGAACGCGTAAAAAGCCGCTTTTTTCGATCCTCGAGACGATCGCTGCAACTTGATTTGGATCTATCCCTTCTGGAGTGTGCCCTTCTAAACCCAGAAGTAGAGCGATGTCTGTCGCGTGTCCCTTGCCTGTCATCGCAAGCGAACCAAAGAGCTCGATCGTGATCGAGCCAAGGTCTTCGAGATGAGGGATTGCGGTTGCAAACTGACGGGCGGCGCGCATCGGGCCTACCGTATGAGAGCTCGAAGGACCTATGCCAATCGAGAAGAGTTGAAAAAGACTCACCGGGGTCGCAATGCTTGTCGCCATTTACAAAACCTCAAGCTTTATTCGGTTCAGAAATAACATCGGCCTATACCCATAGGTTGTAGCGGGTTTGGAAATTGGATGCAATCAAAATTTGAATTTGAGTTAGCGCGCGTGACCGACTTAGCAGCCTAATTACACACTCTTCGCGAGCGACAAGTTAACATGATATGAAAGATAAATTAATGATATTAATGATTGAGAATGAGTGCTTTGTTGCATAAATCCATTCTTAAACACCGAGCCCACCGAGAGCACCGAGCAGAAGGAGGGGAAAATTGCAGGATGACAGAATGACGACGCTGGTCATCCTATTATTTGCTCTTCATCTCGGTGTTCTCGGTGCGCTCGGTGTGTATTTTTTCCGATTTATGCAACAATGCCGAGAATGAGTGGAAATTTCAGCAAAATGTTTTTTTCTATCATTCGTATCGATGTTTATCCTTCATATCATGTTTTTTACCCGCTCGCTTCGTAGCATTGACTATTCTTGTGGACTCCCATGACCCCCTTTTCTTCTTTTGCAATTTATCCTGTTTTCACATAAGATTTTGTTTTTACATATGCACCCAAAATATATCTTTATGAGTGGGGGCGTGGTCTCTTCCTTGGGCAAGGGACTCACCTCCGCATCGATTGCAATGCTTCTCGAAAGTCGTGGCCTTAAGGTCGCGATGCTCAAGCTCGACCCCTATCTCAACGTAGACCCTGGCACGATGAACCCCTTTCAACATGGAGAGGTGTATGTTACTGATGACGGGGCGGAAACAGACCTCGATCTGGGTCACTATTATCGCTATAGCAACGTGGCAATCACGAAGGCTTCCAATGCGACATCAGGACAAATTTACGAGTCGGTCATCAAACGTGAACGCCGAGGAGATTATCTTGGAAAGACTGTTCAGGTGATTCCCCATGTCACAGATGAGATCAAACAGCGCATTTTAAACGCATCCAAGCATCAGCTGCAGACAGACGTTGTGATTGTCGAAATCGGTGGAACAGTTGGCGATATCGAATCACTCCCCTTTTTTGAAGCAATCCGTCAATTCCGTTACGAACGACCGCGTGACTGTTTAAACATTCATCTCACCTACGTGCCTTTTTTAAAAGCAGCGGGTGAAGTAAAGACCAAGCCCACTCAGCACTCCGTACAGATCTTGCGTGGCATTGGAATCATCCCTGACCTCATTCTCTGTCGCTGTGAAGAGAGTTTAAGCGAAGACATCAAAGATAAAATCAGTCTCTTTTGCAGCGTGCCTCGTGAAGCTGTCATGGACGAGATCGACGTCAAATTCAGCATTTATGAAGTTCCCTTAAGTCTCAACAAACAAGGCCTCGACAGCAGAATTTGTGAGATGCTGGGCTTACCCAAATCTTCCCCAGATCTTGCCAAATGGGAAGAGCTGCTCCGCCGTCTTCGTCACCCTAAGGGCAAAGTAGTTGTGGGCATTGTAGGTAAATATCTTCAACACCAGGATGCCTACAAATCGGTCTTCGAGGCGCTGCATCATGGGGCGATTGCCAATGAGGTGGACATCGAAATCCGCCGCTTTGAATCGGACAAGATTTTGAGCGAAGAGGATGTGGAAAAAATGACCAAGGGTTGTGACGGCTATCTCGTTCCCGGCGGCTTTGGTGAACGCGGCTGGGTCGGCAAGATTCTCACAGCAAAATATTGCCGTGAAAAAAAGATCCCTTTCTTCGGTCTCTGCTTAGGAATGCAGATCATGTGCGTCGAGTTTGCACGCCATGTATTAGGGCTGAAAGATGCCAATTCTACAGAGGTAGACCCCAACACGCCGCACCCTGTGATTTCCCTTCTATCAGAACAGCGTGGAGTAGAAAATCTGGGCGGTACAATGCGTCTTGGAGCCTACAATTGCGTCATCAAAAAGGGTTCCAAAGCGGAAAAAGCCTATGGCTCTACGCTGATTTCAGAGCGCCACCGACACCGCTTTGAATTCAACAACCTCTTCAAAGAGGAGTGCGAAAAAAATGGAATGCTCCTTTCTGGCGTGTTAGAAAATAGTCATCTTTGCGAGATCGCGGAGATCAAAGACCACCCTTGGATGATAGGTGTACAGTTCCATCCAGAATTTAAATCCAAACCAACAGACGCACATCCCCTCTTCCGAGACTTTGTTGCCGCAATGGTACAGAAGAAAAAGTCGTGAAGAAGATCGCTGCCTTAGATTTTGGTGAGGCACGTATTGGCCTTGCTGTTTCTGACGAGAGCAAGAAGATCGCTCTCCCTAGAACTACACTTTCCGCAAAAAAAAATCTCGAAGAGAGCGCTGCCTCGGTTGCTTCATCACTAGTAGCGCTAGGCCCACTGGAAGCCGTGATTGTAGGACTTCCTCTTTTCATGAATGGAAAAGAGAGTCCGATGTCACAGAAGGTGCGTAAATTTGGCGCGCTTTTAGAGGAGAAGTTTGGCTTCTGCGTGATTTTTAGAGATGAGAGGCTGACCAGCGCGCAAGGAGAACGGGTCATGCAAGAAACAGAAGCAGGACGGAAGCAGCGCAAAAAACTCCTCGACGGCATCGCGGCCTGCATCATCCTACAAAACTATCTCGACGCCTTGTCGAGATGAAGAAAGAATAGCCACTTCTATGACACGAGCGAGTAAAAACATTTCCTCTTCTCAGGTGTATTCTATTAGGATGAATAGCTTATGAAACATAGTGGTGCTCTTTACGACAGGCTCAGCACGATACGCGTGGGAAACACCCTTTGCGAATACACGCAAGAGCAGTGCAAAGATAAAATTCCCCTCATCGAAGAGATCCAAGCACTCAAGCAAGAAAAAAGTGCGCTTATCCTTGCCCATTCTTACGTACATCCCGATATCATCTACGGCGTAGCAGATGAGGTGGGTGACTCTTTTGCCCTTGCAAAAGCTGCTCAAAAAGCCTCATGTGACCGAATCATTTTTCCTGCGGTTCGTTTCATGGCGGAGACGGCAAAGATTTTAAACCCAGAAAAAATCGTCATCGATCCAAACCCTTACGGGGGCTGCTCTCTTGCTGAAAGCATTTCACCGCATGAAGTATTAGAGCTCAAAGCAGCACATCCCGATTTCACCTTCGTCTGCTACATCAACACAACGGCTGAAGTAAAAGCTCTCTGTGATGTCTGCGTAACATCCTCCAATGTATATGAGGTTCTCTCGCGCATTCCAAATGAGAAGATCTTTTTTCTTCCCGATCGATTCATGGGAAAAAATCTTCAAAATGCTCTTGCCAAAGCGGGAATACACAAAGAGATCCGTTTTTCGGGAGGAAGCTGCTACGTCCACGAACAGTTTGATATCGAACAGATCGCCTTGATGAAGCAGATTGATGCAACACTTGTTGTACTTGCACATCCCGAATGCACACCGGAAGTGATCGGTCTTGCAGACCAGATCTTATCCACAAGCGGCATGATGGAATATGTAAAAAAACATCACGCTTCTAATCAACGGTTTCTCCTCTTGACCGAGTGCGGCATCATGTCGCGACTGCAGGTAGAGTGTCCCGAGGCAAATATCGTAGGGAGCTGCATGCTCTGCAAGTACATGCGTTCAAATAGTCTTGAACAGATTAGGCAAGCACTTTTGGATCCACGACCTTCACAAATCATCGAGCTAAACGATGAGATCCAAACAAAAGCGCTGCGCTGTTTAGAGGCAATGTTCTATTATACGAAATAGTATGTCAGAGCAAAACATCCACCCATTAGAAGAACCTAGCGTCTCCACTCGATTTATCGATCCGTGCATCGTTGTAATCTTTGGCGCAACAGGAGATCTCACAGCTCGCAAAGTGATGCCTGCACTCTACAATCTTACGCGCGAGGGAGAACTTCCCCCACAATTTGCCTGTGTTGGCTTCGCAAGGCGCGAGAAAACGCACGAGCAGTTTCGTGAAGAGATGCGGGATGCAATTAATGCACATTCGCGTGTAAAACCGATCGATGAAAGCGTCTGGTCCACTTTCAAAGAAGAAGTTTTCTATCATCAATCTGAATTTCACGATGACGAAGGATACAAGAGGCTTAAGACATTTTTAAGCGAGCTCGATATCAAGTTGGGCACGAGAGGAAACCGCATTTTTTATCTCTCGACACAGCCCAGCTTTTTTCCGCTCATCTGCGAAAAATTGCATCAGTATGGGCTTATCTATGATGCCAAAACAGAGGAGAGCCGCTGGTCGCGCGTCATCGTTGAAAAACCCTTTGGCCACGACCTCCAATCTGCACATGCGCTGCAGCAGGAACTCTCAAAATTTTTAGATGAGAAGCAGATCTTCCGCATCGATCATTATCTCGGCAAGGAGACTGTACAAAACATTCTTGTTTTCCGCTTTGCCAATGCGCTGTTTGAATCCCTATGGAACAATCGGTATATCGACAATGTGCAAATCACAGTTGCAGAAGACATTGGGATCGGAACGCGCGGGGCTTTTTTTGAAGAGGCTGGACTGCTGCGAGATATCGTTCAAAATCACATGATGCAACTCCTCTCGCTTGTGGCAATGGAGCCTCCTGTCAATTTAACTGCTGGCGCCATACATGACGAAAAGGTGAAGGTCCTCGAAGCAATCGAACCCATCACACGAGATTTTGAAGCAAGCGCTGTGCGCGGGCAATATGGTGCAGGCTTTATTGGCGGAGAAGCCGTGATAGGCTACCGTCAGGAAAAAAATGTGAACCCTACCTCCTCTGTTGAAACCTTTGCGGCGTTACGGCTGACCATTGGCAACTTCCGCTGGGCAGGTGTTCCATTTTATTTGCGCGCCGGAAAAAGACTCCCTAAACGCGCAACAGAGATCGCCATCACTTTTAAAGACCCACCCGACGTTCTCTTTCGTGTGCCTGGCAAACATCAAGAGTCAAATGTTCTTGCTATTCGGATACAGCCAGACGAGGGAACATCTCTCCGAGTGAATTGCAAAGTACCTGGAGCCAAAGGTCCCATTCAACCCGTAAAAATGGATTTTCGTTACGGCTCCTATTTTGGCATGGCAACACCTGAAGCCTATGAACGACTCATTTGCGACTGCATCCTTGGAGACACCACTCTCTTTGCACGTCAAGACGAGGTGATGCACTCCTGGAAGCTCTTAACTCCCATCCTCGAGTATTGGGAGTCTCATAAACCCACAGATTTTCCCAACTACGCCTCGGGAACGTGGGGGCCTTCTGCAGCAGATCGCTTGGTTACGCGCGACGGACGCAAGTGGAGGCTTATTTAATCATGGCAATTGTTGTGAAGCCATCTGAGATTCAGAGAGCTCTTTCCAAAATCTGGGAATCTCTTGAAAGTTCTGGAAAAATGCGCGCCTCTCTCTTTAATTTGATCTTCTATGCCGATGAGGGGCCCCGCGGAGAATACACACAAAAAATTGCGCAGCATGTGATCGAGCAA
>JBIOJU010000018.1:0-11464 GCA_044451165.1 Chlamydiales bacterium
AAAAGTATTGCCCCTGAAATTGGACAATGCACAAATCTGCAATCCCTTGGGATTGAACATAACGCCATCCAAGTTCTTCCAAAGGAGCTGGGAAAGTTACGATCATTAGACCAGATAAACATAGCAAGTAATCCCATCAATGAACTTCCCGATGAGCTTGCAAATTGCCCCCACTTATTTGCCATTGAAGTTGACCCTGATCAATTGAATCGGATGCGCTGCGCCCCGCAAGTGCGCGCACTTCTAGGGATTGCGCATTGAACGGTCACTTTTGACCTAATACCTATTTGCTAGAACGAGGCGATCGTAGCTCGTGTAAACAGAAGAGTTAAACACAAAGAGAGAAAAGACACAGAGGCACCCAGGAGAGAAAAAAACGAATAAAAGTTGGGCCGTCCAATGTATTTCTTTTTTCTTTGGGTCTTTCTGTCTTTTTCTTTCTTTGTGTTTCATTCTTCTTTTTCATGGATGAAAACGGCCACGTCAACGGCGTGCTTTTCACCCGCTGTCTAAGCGCAAAAGATCGCACAGAAGTGGAAGCAGCCCTGAGAAGGATAAAGGGTAAATCAACTAAGTCACTGAAAATAAGTAACTTATATTTAAATTACGCGATTTCAGCCAAAATTGGCTAAAATACCCCCCGTAAATTACCCAATTTTGTATCATAAAGGGATGAAGCGCTGGATTGAAGAAGAACTCAAGCGGTGGAAGACAGAGCCTCTTCGTATGCCCCTGCTCATTCGTGGCGCAAGGCAAGTGGGCAAGAGCTTTACTATAGAAAAATTTGGCAAAGAATACTTCGCGCAAACAGTCACAATCAACTTTGAACTAAAGCCCGTCCTGAGAGATTGCTTCCGAGATCTAGATCCCAAAAAAATCATTCGTGAAATTGAACTGGCCTTAAAGGTTCAAATCCAACCCGGCGTAACCCTGCTTTTTTTGGATGAAGTACAGTTCTGTCCCGAAGCGATTGCTTCGCTTAGATATTTTAAGGAGTTGATGGGAGATCTTCATGTTATAGCAGCGGGATCACTACTTGAATTTGCGCTCGTCGATAAAAACATCTCATTCCCCGTAGGACGTGTGCAGTCTATTTACATGCGCCCTCTCTCTTTTTTAGAATTTCTTAAAGTCATGAATGAAGACCAGCTTATTCAGTTCGTCCTCAACTTTGAATGGAGCACAGAAATTGGCCAAGCTGTCCATGATAGATTCATGGAACTCGTGAAAATCTACTTCTTTGTCGGGGGAATGCCTGGGGCTATTGGAAAATATCTCGCGACAAACTCTTTACAAGACACTCAAAACTATCTGCTCACACTGATCAATTTGTATCGGGCAGATATGGCTAAATATGCAACTAAAACACAATATCGCTATCTGCAAATTTTATTCGACCGCGCACCTGAATCAGTTGGTCTCAGGTTCAAATACGCATTCATCGATCCCGACGTTAAATCTCGTGATCTACAAACAGCACTCGATCAACTATCGTGGGCAGGGCTTCTCAGTCCCGTTTTAGCCACATCTGCTGGGGGAATGCCCCTTCAATCGCGGGTTAAATCGAAGGTCCAAAAATTACTCTATCTCGACATTGGCATGCTTCAGACTGCTCTAAAAGTAGATCCCCTATTGTTTTTTCGAGAGGATTTAACTCTCATTCATTCGGGTGCCTTGGCAGAGCAATTTGTCGGACAAGAGCTGATTGCCTATAGCAATCCATACGATCGTACGCAACTCCACTTTTGGGAACGGGAAAAAAAGGATAGCTCGGCAGAGGTCGACTATGTATTACCTCTTGGTTCCCACATCATCCCCGTCGAAGTAAAAGCAGGACCTGCAGGCAAACTTCGATCCATTCATGTTTTTCTAAAAGAGAAAAAATCTCCCTTTGGGATTCGGATTTGCAGCTCTACACCAAAAAAATCATCCCCTATCCTCACACTTCCCTTCTATCTAGTCAGCCAAGTGCAAAGACTTTGCAGTGTGACTTGATTGGTACAAGACTAATTTGCCGGAACAAGGCGATCGTAGCCGAGAAGATCACGAATAAGTGTGAGAATTGTCGCAGTGATTTTGAGAGACATCTGGTATAGGAGGAGTGGAATCGCTACAAAAGCATATACAATATATTGAAATCCTCCCCATTGAAGCGTAGGAAACGTCAGCCAGTAGCGCGTTTGGAATTGAAAAGCAAAGGGCACGGTCAGTGGGGGATCGATGAACACATTGCAAGGCCGATCAAAATCTCTATGGTTGAACGCGAGGCGCTGAAAAATTGGATCAGGCAACACACGAATGGGATTTCCTCGAACATCTAGCCATGACAAGTGCCTAAGTTCAGCAAGAAAGAGCGGAAGCTCCTCGATTTCCGCTCCCCAAATTCTCAGGTATTCCAGATTGCGTAATCTGCCTATAACTTCTGGGACCGTCTGGAATCTAATCCGGTCAAGAGAGAGTCTCGTAAGGCTGGTTAAGTTAGCAATCTGCTGAGGAAGAACAGGGGGATCCTCTCGGTCTAAAGGCCCAATTTCATGAATAGGCCTTACGGTAATCTCTAGTTCACGCAAGTTCCTACACTGCCATAGTTCTTCTGGAAAAACGGTAGTATGCAAACGGAGTGAAACAACAGCATGAATATGGCGTATGTTATGTTGCTGGCCGAACCAGAGACGCCATGCTGCGGCGGTGTTTGGAAATACCGACCCTATCCTTCTATCCGGTCCAGCTTCAACAGCTCTTCTAATCTGCTCTCCAATTTCAAGGAGTGTACTTCCTTGGATTTCTGCATCGATTATAATTTCTTCGGCACGCAAAAATCGCTCCCTAGAAAAAGAGTGGGCAGGTAGAGCCGCAAATTGCTCTTCACTCGCTGAGTTGACCCGAGCCGCTCTACGCTGGCTTGTATGAAGCACTGCGAGGTAATGCGATTCAAAAGGCACTATTGGTAGTACTTCGCTAAAACAGCGGTTTATCAGTCTTTCTTGAATGATAATATCCCGAAGCGAACGGTAGAGAGCTGGAAAAGGGGTATCCTCTTGATAAGCCGCTTCCACTTCATTTCTACCGGCTGTCCAATCGATTGCTGTTTGGCGTTCTCCTTCCCATCTTGCGAGTTCGGCGCATAATCTGGCGCTTCTCATGTTTTTATTGGAATCATTGTAGAGGCCGAGAATGCGATTTTTGAGTTGATAGACCGCGTTTAGTAGATAGGTAACCTCATTACTTCCAAATGCCCACTCCCTTAAGGGGGCTCCCACCAGCCACTGCTCATGGACACGTATAGTTTTGATGTATTCTGCTTGGAGTCGCTCAGAAGCGGTGCTGTCTTGCCTACCGCTCCCATGCACAGTAAATAATGGAGCCATAAGCTGCATGGAAACACGCTTTTTCAGAACCTCCAGTGCGCGACTAAAAGCTTTGTTCACAGCACCTACTTGCGCATCCTCATTGCCAACAAGATGTAAAATATGCACCAGAACAGGGTGGCTGCCACATACGCAATCGATTGCAGAACTCACAACAACCTCATATTTTTAAGAAAAGATGCATTTATTCTACTCTAAAATTGAAATACGCAACAGTGTTTAAAAATTTTTTTTATTATTCTAGGTAAAGCACTCATCTGGGTTGGAGGGGAGAGATGCCTCAAAACTTTTAACCACAGAGAATTGCCTTCCATATGTTATAAAGTTTTTTTGAAAAAGAGAGCTGGAAAATGAGCGTTTAGGCAGAGCATGCAATACATTGAAGCCGCAAAAAAACTTTTCGTTTGGAATAGTGTAAATCTGATCCAAAGTGCGCAGCTAAAAAAATCTGAGATAGGCGAGTATTTTGCAGGAGTCTTTCAAGTAAAGGCGAATGGTCAAAATTATGACGCCAACCATGACAACTACTTCGAGTTCTTGAATCGATTCAGGTCAACAATCTCCTCAATTCAATATGAGCTTTATGATTTCATTGTCGATCAAGCAACCGTTGCCATTCCTTTAACCGCACATATTATTCGTACAAATGGACAGCGTGAAGACTTTGAAGCGATTCTGATCCTGAAATTTAATCAGAATAATAAAATCATCTTGTGGCATGAAGTATACGTCAAAACTCCAACGGCCCCTGTGTGAAAGAAGCGTGAGATTTTTCTATCCTTTCAGCTTTCATGCTTTTTGACTCGTAGCTACGGAAACGCATGCGGAGGAGCGCATGTGAACTTTTGAGTGCTATCAATGCACATGTTGTTCAAAGAGACCCTTCATAACTATTAAATACTTCATTGATTTCTGTGATTAAAAGCTGGTCGTTATAACGTAAAATTACAAGGGTATTCCATATACCTGCTTTTTCTGTGTGAACGAGGAAGCGCACGACGACAGTCCGTCCGTCTTTTCCTTGAATAACATCGAGTGGCTCAATGCTCCAAAATCCTACTTTTTCGCCGGTTGATAGTAGCTTGTGGCACAAAATGTTCTACCCCTTCAAACCAAACAGATCCATTGACAATCTTTTTACAGGTGGGTGCGCAGAGAGCCAAAGCATTTTTTGCATGAGAAAGATTTTGAGCAGCTCCAATCTGATTTAGCAGATTCATGTAACTTTGACCAATGTTGTCCAAATTTTTTATGTTATCCTGTTCGATTTGTCTATATTGAATGTCGACAGCTTCTGAAGAAGCAGAGTCTGCTTCGTTGGCCTGAGCAAGCGTTAAAAAAGAAAAGCAAGTAAGAAAAAGCCTACACTTCATAAACCACCAGTTTGACACGCAGTATCGCCTAAGAGAACAAATTATCGCAATGGCGTAAATGGAGCGGTGTCAAAAGAGGAATAGCTCCAAATAGAGCTGTTTCTAACTTTGCAATTGCAACGCTTCCAAAGGAGTAGATTAGGTCTTGACGTCTACAGATAAGGCAGCCCCAAATCTGGCATAGCCGGTCCCAAAGGCTATGAACGCGCATAATTCTGCAATTTCCTTTTCGCTGAAATGCTTTTTCAGCATCTCTATATCTTCCTTAGAAATCGGCAGAGTCGTCTGGGCCATTTTTCTCGCAAAATCGACTGCCGCTTTTGATTTAGAGTCTTGGAGAATTTGAGAAGGACATCCGAAAGACATACACTGAGCGCAGCCTATCTGATATGCAATAGCTCGTCTTACTTCTTCTTGTAAAACAGGATCAAAACTGGAAAATTTATAAAATGAGTTTAGCAGGTGATCCCAGTTTTTGAGCACTTCAGGATTATGTCCTAAAAGCTGTTGTAAGGGACTATCTCCATGGATTGAATATTCGATATGAGCCATAAGTGGGTTTCCAAATCTTTATTTAAAAACTTTTTCGATCCCGACTTTGTTGATCATAGACGCCACTGTGGGAAAAAGGGGAGAGGGAAGAGCGCTGCTTTTAAACCGGTGCCAGCTTTCACATTTATGAGGCTCCAACAGCTGCGGATCGCCTGTGAATTTGTCTGCAAAGACGAACAGAGTGACATAGTGTTTGTCTTCGAATACATTGTTGACCCAAGGGCTGTGTCTAATAGAGAGAGCATGTAACCCGGTTTCTTCTAAAAGTTCTCTTTTTGCACACTCTTCGACTGTTTCTCGAAATTCGAGATGCCCTCCAGCGGTAAGCACCTGACATTTGCTAAGTCATTTGGGTAGCGTATCAAACCATCTGAATATTCACTATACAAGAATGATGTCAAAACCGCCCAAAAGACCTGCTGCTTCGGGAAGTGAAAATTTAGCCTTTTTGATGTTGTTTGTTGTTGGATCGATAGTGTAATTCAATGCCTTAGAGAAATCGCATTTAGAAAGATCGCTATTGTGAAAAACCGTTCCCAACAAATCGGCATCCTCAAAATCAGTCGCGCTTAAAATTGTATTAGCGAAGTGACATTCCTTCAGTTTGCTCTTGGCAAAAGAGGTCATTTTCATCTGGAGGTCGGAAAAATTGCTGTAGTGGATTAAACAATTGTTAAAATTTGCGGAGAAAAAAGTCTTTTCGCACCGAAAAAATTCCGCTCCAACAATTTTGCAGTCCAGAAATTGAGCATTCTGGATGCGACAACCATCCAATTTAACAAGGCTGAAGTTGCAGTTTTTGAAGGTGCAAGAGCTGAATTTTGTCTTTTTTAAAACAGCTCCCGTGAAGTTGCAGCCCTCAAATAAGTATTCCTCAAAATCTCGAGATTCGAGAGATTTTTTAGAAAAATCTTCACCTTTAATTGTATGACTTCCAGAGACTGAAAATGGCTTTTTCATTTTTTGATCTTGAATGAATTTCTTGCAATTTGTTCCAAATTTAACGATCTAGTTTGCATAAGGTTACAATTGCCTGATCATTAGTGACGCCCGGTTCGACAATGCTAACAAAACCATACCTTTCAAGCCTATATTTGTCGATTGAGTGGAAGATATCTCGATACCCGGAGCGTCACAAATTTGGAATGCAAAGAGCTCGTCTATGTCATTATTTAAGAAATTATCTTCCATAATTTTAAGAACTATTGCTATAATTTCACTTAAAAATAAAAAAGAGCGTTTTGTGTCTTTAAGTTGTGTGAAGATAGACTTTGAAAACGACCGACAAATATTGGAAAGGCTCGCGCAGTTATCAAATGCGCGAGCAGTGTCTGGGACAATAGAAACAGTCCAATCTCTTCAAGACGAGCAGACTCGAAACCTGGCTCTTACGATCCTGTACCATCCGATATATGATGATTCTACAAAAAACTTACGCCTGAGATGTCTAGCACATGATGGAGATGCTCTTGCAGCTTGCAAAGATAGGGCAGCTGATTATACCACACAGGAAAAGACATTAAGCGAGATTTTCTGGGGGCATCACAGTCTTTGCTTCTATTGGAGACCTAATGAATCAGATGCTCATCTGCGCTCGCTGTTATTGGATGAAACACGACTCCCAGCTGTTTTGTCTCAGATCACTGTTGATTATCTGTATCCGAAGGAGGAATTTTTCATTTGTTGCAATCGATATCAACACAGCTGGCTTGATGAATCATTTCAGCTGAATCGTTTGTGCATGGCAGCATTTGGGGAGAGTTTTGTGTATGAGACAGAGCTTCAAGATCAATGCTATCATTTTTGGATTCCAATGCTAAATGAGAATCGCGCGCTCTGCTCAAGGAGGGATTTTGGCTCAAAATTTCATGTTAAAGAAGATTATTCCAAGAGGGAGATCCAAATTTGCGATCAAGACGATGCAACCTGTGCTATAAAAACATTTCGCGCATGCTCGACAGAACAGATCTCGAGAGTGCTTAGGAGACTTTTTGTTGAAAAAGAGTGGAATTTCGAGAGTTGCGCTCAATTTTTCGAAGATTCACCCCGTCCTGCTGTTCACATTGTTAAAATTTCTTCAAGACATATCTCTTATGCAGCGTTTCATTCTGCAAGAGGGGGCACGCCCAATACTGGAGAGATGATGCTTAAAATCGATGGAATATGGAAGAAATTTGGCTGCGAGATTATTCCAGAATCAGGACATGATTGTCATAGAAAGGGTAGTAAGTTGCCATGTTATGTCGAGGAGGGAGAAATTGGAGGGTGTAATAGAGTTGCTTTGGAACATCGCGATGCTGTAAAAAAATGGCCCTGGATGGTCTCATTTGATCTAGGCGGCACTACACTTCTAAATCTCACCTCTAACCCTCCTCATTTCCGTTATCAGGGCAGCACCTTTTCTGTAGAGCCTGTCTGCTGGACATGGAACCACACCAAACAGCTCGATAGGATGTTAGGGCTAAGCCCACACACACAAAAAAGAAGAGGAAGAGATTATGCTCGTGGTGAGCAGCTGAGCTGCATTTCGCCCGTGCTTTTTTTACCTGAAGAAACGGCATATATGACGCGGTCTGCCTCACAGACGCTTACTGATTTCGGCCTATTACCCCTTTCACTTATCCAGATTGTTGAAGATTATTGGTATCCAGAGGAGCTCACTCTCTCATAAAAATACGTGTAAATCACCCCAATCCGTCTGCAGTAACTTTATCTTCTCTGTAAGGGCTTAGGGCTTCTTTAAAATTGTAGGATGGATGAAATCCCAACACCCTTCTTGCTTTTTCGATCACATAAACCCTATCTATTGTTTTAGGTAGGAGCCATCCTCGCTCTTGGAAGATGTCTCTCGCGTCGGGATAGTGTTTGCTGATCACACGATCTGCATGATGATAAAGCTCATTAAGCTCATGTGAATTAAAAGGTGTTTGACTTGAGATGTTCAGTATGTCAAAGCCTTGGGTGTCTGAAGTTATCGCTAATTTATGTGCCTGCACAACATCGCGTATGTCAATACCACGATAGAGGCGATAAATAGCCAGGAGTCTCTCATCCTCGGGGAAGCATCTAGATATCCTCAAGCACAAACAAGACAATAAGCCCCTTTTTACTACCTGACGACATAATTCTTCTGCAGCAAGTTTTGTTGCATCATAGATGTCTCTTGGTAGTCGTTGTAATTCTTCTATAACCCACGCCGCTTCTTGAGGACGGACCATTGCATGACCATAGATCGATGTTGAGCTCGTAAAAATGAATCGACCCACTTTGTGTTTTAAGCATGCATTCAGCAGGTTCTCCGTACCTCGAACATTAACATCCCAAAATGTATTGTCGTCATAGACTCCTACATGCGGAGCGTGAAGTGCTGCAGTGTGGACAACAATGTCAACTTGTTCGATAAGCTTTGCCGTCTCTCTGCTTTGAATAGCCATAGTGTGTGTAGTATAGAGTCCTGGGCAAATATCGACGCCGATGATCGTGTAGTCATTTCGCAAAGACTGAGCTATTGCACTCCCTATCCGACCAGAAGAACCCGTTACTAAGATCGCATTGGCTTTGCGTGGCATAATTGACCAATTGTGTAACAAAAGAAAAATAAAAATGCCCAGGAAATTCCTGGGCTCGGTCTTTTTTTGTAAGACGTGTTTTTGTGGCCTTGAAAGATTTAGAATAACCCTTTACATTTTTTCCACCTTTCTTAAAACAAGCGGCCTACAGTGATCTCTTACAAAGAGCTCATCAGCTTCATCTGGCAGTTCATGCGGCTCCAGAAGAAGCTCTTTATCCCGATTTTCATCATCGATTTGTTTGCCTGGTCTCTTGATGCATTGTTGTGGCCCTATATCTTGCATCTAGTGATTGACATTTTCACCCGGTACGAGGGAGATCGACTAGCTGCGTGGGAGGCTTTAAAAGGCCCGATCATCGGTGGAGTGTGTCTTGTCATCTACATGGAAGTCGCATCGCGTACGATGGGCTTTTTTATGGCAAAAGCGATCCCGAAGCTCCAAGCGGACATCCGCATGACCATGTTCGATCAGATCCAACACCACAGTCCGCGCTATTTCAATGAGCGGTTTGCAGGAAGCCTCGCGAATAAGATGACAGACATGACGACGCAAGTTGAGATGATCATCCAGCAGATTTTCTGGCCCATTATTCCAGCAATTGCAACGTGTGTCTTAGGCGCAGGGTTTCTCTGGTTCGTGAATCCTCTCTTTGCCTACATTCTGCTAGCTTGGATCGTGATTCACTTAGCAGTCTGCTTTAAGTTCACAAGACCAGTTGATGCATACGAGCACCGACATGGAGAAGCGCGCACCGTGCTACTTGGAAAAATTGTGGATAGTTTTACAAATAACTTTGCAGTCAACCTCTTTTACCGCTTCAAGCACGAAAGAAATACTCTTTCCCCTTGTCAAAATGAGGAGGAGAGGACAAACGTTCAAGCCAAGCAGTTTGTCGAAAAGATGCGCTGTATGATGTCCCTTTTTTATTTTGTTGCTGTCGTGCTGATGATGTTTGGCTCGATTATCTATCTATGGCTGCACAATCAGATTACGACCGGCCAAGTTGTCCAGGTTTTCAATACGGTCTGGAACATCACAATCATTCTCTGGACAGTCGGCTCGGCACTACCCACTCTTTTTCAGTCTTTTGGGCTTGCTAAACAGGCCTATTCGGTGATGAGAGAGCCCCAAGATCTGGGAGATAGCCAAGACGCAACAGATCTCACAGTCTCCTCTGGAGAAATTATCTTCGACAACGTCTCATTCCACTACGGGGAGAAGAAGTTGTTCGAAAACAAACATGTCAAGATCCGCGGTGGAGAAAAAGTAGGCCTCGTTGGGTTCACTGGAGCGGGGAAATCCACTTTTATGAGCTTGATTTTGCGATTTTTCCCCCTTCACAATGGAACGATTCTCATCGATGGACAAGATATTGCCCATGTCACGCTAGAATCTCTTCGCCGTCAGATCGCTTTGATTCCTCAAGATCCTGTGCTCTTTCACAGGAGTTTGAAAGAGAATATCTGTTACGGGAAGCCTGAGGCCACAGAAGAAGAGATGCTTCATGCATCGCGACTTGCCCATTGCGATCAGTTTGTTCGTAACATTCCGCACGGCTACAAGGCAAGAGTAGGGGAGAGGGGAACCAAACTCTCTGGAGGAGAAAAACAGAGAATTGCCATCGCGCGAGCAATTTTAACCAATGCCCCTATCCTTTTTCTTGATGAGGCAACCTCTTCTCTGGATTCTCTCACCGAAAGATACATCCAAGACAGCCTCGAAAAACTCATGCAAGGCCGCACAACGATCGTGATTGCGCACCGTCTCTCGACCCTGTCCCGGATGGATCGAATTCTCGTCTTCGACAAAGGCCAGATCGTCGAGGAGGGCACTCATGTCAGTCTGCTCAGCAAAGAGGGACTGTACGCAAAGATGTGGAAGATGCAAGTCGGCGGCTTTTTGCCCGATCAGCCTACTCTTTGAGTCATAGGCTAAAAAACTTTGAACTCTTTGGTTTTTTCTGCAATGCTTAACAAACTTTTTTGGTGAGAAAGGTATGAAGACACCCCTTTTCTTTTTTTGTTTCATCCTCATCGCGCCCCTTTGCGCCGAAGTGAAAGTCCTGGCGTTAGCGGGAAGCTCGCGAGAGGGTTCGTACAACAAGCTGCTTGTGAAGGAAGCAGGCGAGTTGGCGCGGCAATTGGGTGCGCAGGTCACTCTCATCGATTTGAAAGATTTTCCGATGCCTTTTTATGATGCGGATCTCGAAGAAAAAGAGGGAATGCCCAGCAATGCTAAACGGTTAAAGCAGCTCATGGTAAACAGTGACGTGATCATGATCGCGTCTCCAGAGTATAACGCCACGGTCTCCGCCATTTTGAAAAATAGTTTGGATTGGGCATCGAGGAGCGAGAACGAAGCCTCTCGTTCAGCATTTAAGGGGAAAAAGTTTGCGCTCATGAGTGCGTCGCCCAGCAAAAAGGGTGGAGCAAGAGGTCTGGTTGATTTACAAGCCATCATTGAGGATGTTGGTGGAGAGGTTGTAAAACTCAAAACAATGGTTCCTGTTGCATACGAAGCATTTGACGCTCAGGGAAAGTTAAAAGATCAGAATCTCAGAAAAAAACTTCAGCAAGAAGTAGAACAAGTTCTGCAAGCT
>JBIOJU010000019.1:0-11438 GCA_044451165.1 Chlamydiales bacterium
CGTCACCAACCTTTCGATAACATTTGATGCAATCACAGTGGAGGGGTCATTCGATCAGGCCCGCTCCCAGCTCGTGCTCGAAAATGAGGATGCTAAACACGCATGCACAATGATCGACTCAGTGTTCGCAGAATTTGCTCTTCTGCATGAAAATTCAGACTTCCTTAATCCAGCTGTGATAGATGGTGCAATCATTCAGGGCCAAAAGAGATTTATCCGAATACGGCCACAAATTGAAGAAGAAGTTCGTCAAATAAGAGCAGAGGCTCTCGCAAGTAATGAGCCAGATCCTCTACCTGGCGGACAAGCATTTATTAATTTCGACAGTGTTGAAAGCTCGTGCCCACTTCTTGAAAAAGGCCGCATGAAAACCGCAAATCTTGTCCAAAATAGTGCCGCTCTATTCGAGAATACTCTTCAGGACCTGGGAGCAATCCAGGGTCGAGCTGTCTTTGGAGGATTCACCGCCCGAGGCGAAAGTTTTGGAGTCGTCTTGTATAAGAACGAGGCACAAGAGGTTCAGGAAGTTGTCTACTTCGATTCTCATTCTAGACCAGCAAATGGCACTCCACATGCGTGCGCAAAAACTTTCAACACAATTGACGAGGCAGCGCGCTTTTTGGCCCATCGCAACCCTTTCGAACAAGGGGCAGCTGCACAAAGAAACCAGCTCACAATTACCCCCATGCGTTTATCTCCTGCATTGCAAAATTTCCGAAATGCTCAGCAAAGGTACAATACTTCTGAAGATGCAGAACGCGATCCCGAGGCTCTCGTAGAGTGCTATGAGGTTTTGAACCAGCAAAAGCCGAGCGTTGGACAGGCAATTCTTCACCTCACTGGCAATCAAAAAAATGCCGCAGCTCTTGCTCGCGTCACGAGCGGGACAATATTTCATGCATTCATAATTTAACTATTGAAAAGCTGAAACTGGATCGAGTAATTTGAGCTTTATGCGCTATCGCACGAAGCTCTATCTTTCTTTGTTGGGAATCACCTTTGCGAGCGTGCTGCTTGCGCTCGGTGTTGTTTATCATGAAAGCAACAAGGAATTTCTTCGAGAGTATGACAGCAAGGTGTTATCGATTGCAGCCACGACGGCTGCTCTTCTTGATGGCTCAGGTGTTGACGCGCTTCCTACTTTCTCCTCCTCTGTAGATGAATCGAGACCAGAATATCTCAAGCTGCGCAAGGAGCTGCGCAAGGTAAGAGATGCGAATCGTCGAAGCGATATCTATGTCAAATGGCTCTATACATTTTACCCATCTCCTAGCAACCCTGAGGTGATGCTCTACGGGGTGGATACCGAGGAAAACACTCAAGACCATGCCACACCTGGAGAAGCCTACGAAGAGGCTGCCATCTATAAACTTCCATCCAACTTTCGTTCGTTCTACGCTCCCGGAATATTTATACGCGATCCCACAGGCGTCTGGCTGATGGCAAGTGCGCCGCTCATCAACAGTCAAGGCAAAATTATCGGGGGTGTGGAAGTAGATATTAAGGCGCAAGATGTTTTAGAAGCGCTGCACAAGCTACTGATGTTTGGATTCTCAGCCCTTGGAATCTCTTCGGTTGTTGCTATCACACTTGCCTTTTTCCTCTCTCGTGCTGTGACAAAGTCCTTGACCCAGCTTGGTGAGTGTATCAGAAAAATAGAGAGTGGAAATTTAGAGGCGCGCGTCATTCTGCATACGCACGACGAATTCCAGGAGATGGCGCTTGCAATTAACGATATGGCCAAGGGATTGCAAGAGAGAGAAAGATTAAAAATGGGCTTTGCTAGGTATGTTTCTCAGCATGTCCTCGAAAAAATTCTTCAATCAGAATCCTCCCTCAAGCTCGAAGGAGAGCGGCGCAAAATCACCATGCTCTTTTCTGATATTCGCCAGTTTACGACTCTTTCAGAAAAACTTCCTCCGGAACAGGTTGTTACAATACTGAATCAATACTTCGCAAAGATGATCGAGGTCATTTTCACGCACCACGGAACACTCGATAAATTTTTGGGCGATGGCTTAATGGTAGAGTTTGGCGCACCTCTTGAAGACGAAAAGCAGGAGTTCAACGCTGTGACATGCGCTGTCGAGATGCAAAAAGAGCTCAAAAAATTATGCGATGAATGGGAAAAACTGGGCAGGCAGCGCATTGAGATCGGTGTCGGTGTTCACACAGGTTTCGCTGTTGTGGGAAACATCGGATCGGAAAAACGCATCGAATATACGGCAATTGGCGATACTGTAAATGTGGCAGCGCGTCTAGAACAGGCGACAAAAGAACTAAAAGTGCCTATCCTCATCAGCGAGACGACCTACTCGGCTCTTCCGAGGGAGGCGTTCAAATTTAAAAATTTGGGACCTTTACAAATGCATAATCGAGCCACCGCCATCAACGTCTACACTATTTTAGATGTATGACAGAAAAAGCTAAACAGTACGCAGCACGCGAAAAGAGCGCTAAAGTCGAGAGCGAAATTATTCATGAGGGAAAAATCTTTTTCCTTCGAAAGGATCGCATCCTGATCGAAGGAGAGGCGCCGAGAATCCGAGATGTCATTGTTCACCCTGGTGCTGTTGTTCTCATTCCAATCACTTCAGAGGGAAATCTACTTCTTGTGAAACAGTGGCGGCGAGCTGCAAATCAAGTGATGACTGAGCTACCCGCCGGGACATTGGAACCAGATGAATCAACTTTTAGCTGCGCACAGCGCGAGCTGCAAGAAGAAACCGGTTATTTCGCAAAAGAGATCATCCCTTTCGGAGGCTGCTTTACTATTCCCAGCTTTTGTACCGAGTATCTCCACTTTTTTCTTGCGCGGGGGCTGCAACACTCCCCTCTTCCTCCCGATGCAGATGAAGAGATCGATCTCATCACCCTGACTCTTGACGAAGCGTGTGCAATGATCGATAATGGAGAGATCAACGATGCCAAAACCATCGCTGGTATTTCTCGATATGAAAGATTAGTGCGAAGAAGCCCGTGAAAAAATTTCTCCTTATTTTTCTATCTCTTGTGATCCTTCTCGTTGCTGCCGCGCCTTCTCTTCTCTCAACGCGCTGGGGCAAGAATACCCTGCTTAATTTTTTTAAAAACTCTGACTATGAAGTGTCGTTAGACAATCTCTCACTGAGCTGGCTGGGGCCGCAACTTCTTGAAGGGATCAAAATCCAAGAAAAGAGAAACACGTTTGTCTTCACATGTCCCAAAGCAAGCTCTTCAGCTCCCCTATGGCCGCTCCTATTCGGGGGAAGAAATTTTCAAGATGTCAATCTGGTAAAGCCCAATCTTATTTTGCAGACAGCTTCACTTGGACCAGAGGTTTCATTTGTGAAATTTAGAAAAGCTGCTTTCATCCCATCAATCACTCTCAATCCGCATTTTGTTCCCTCTGTTCGCAAATTACATATCGAAGAGGGAGAATTTTCTCTTTATGGCAAACAAGACCTTCTTGCGCGCTACCACTCTTTAAAAATCGATGCGGAATTTCCCTCATCCCATGTCTACATTTCTGGAGCGACAACAGAGGGAGCGCTGGTGGGCAATTTTCATTTCGAAGGAAAAGTCGTGGAAAATGCATTAAAAGCCGATGGAGAACTGGTCAGTTTCCCTCTCCAAGGAGTCGATGCCCTTCTCTCCCACTTTCACCCAGAAGCTCATGGACTCATTCTAGAAGGACTTGGGCAATCGATTAATCTTGCGCTCGATGCAACTCTCTCTCAAGCGGCGCTGAGCTGCAAGCTGCTTGCAAACTCCTCAACTCTTCGAGCTGCGATTGAGACACAAGGAAACGAAGATGCCATTTTCTTGTCCAAGCCCGGAGAGTTAAAGCTCGCGCTGTCGCCAGTTTTTTTAAAGAAGGCCGCAACCCTTCTCCCCTCCCTTACAAATGTTAGCTCATCTCTTAATCTCCGCCTTGCCATTGATCAGTTCAATCTTCCGATAAGTAAAGGGCACTTAGATTTTCCTGGTCTCTCCTTCTCCTGTTCTTTGCAAACCGATCCAGTTTCACTTCGTTCTTCTGAGGGCAAGAATGAGATCAGGATCGAAAATCTAAACCTAGTTGTAAAAAGCAGAAAATTTTTCGATGGAGTGACCGCGCTCTTCGACGCCACTACACAAGTAGGCAAGCAAAAAACTCCGCTCCATGCACAAGCTCTCATCACGAGAAAAGAAGAGACGCACCTTATCGAACTGGACGCCTCTTCTCCCTATTTTACACTGCAACCTACAAAACTTATCTTGGATGAAAAACAACTCACCCTTTTAGCACCTACCTCTCTCCGAGTGACGGGAGAAGCAGGAACGTTGAAAGCCGTTTTACCCGCTGCAATCTCTCTTAAACAAGGAGGCTCCTGCGATATCAACGTCCGCGCATTTTCTCTTCCCAACAAAAAAAAGATTGAAGAGATGCAGCTTCAATTAGACTTTAAAACAACTCCCCTAGTTTTCGAAAGATGGTATGGATTGAACGATGTAGAACTCCCTACGATGCAAGGAAAACTCGATCTATCCACCTTCCACGCACTGACCCTCGATATAGATCTTCAACCAAGTCCTGGCCATCTTCTCAATTTTTCAACAGTGGCAGATCTTGATCTCGCAAGAGGGAGACTGCACACAACATCCCACTTTACTCTTTCCGAACAGGCAAAAAAATGGGGTTCTGGAAAAATCGTTATCGATGGTTCGGAAATATTTACAGAGAAGCCCCTTTGGAATTTTTTGCTGAACGCGCTTGGTCAAGAGGTCAATATCAAGGCGGCGCTACAACTCCAAGATCGGCATTTAAAATTAAAAAAAGAACCGATTGAAATTTTCTTCACACTCAACAAAGAGAATTTTACAAGGATCGAAAAGTGGCTCGTCAAAAAAGAGCCTCTCTTTGAGTTGTCGCAACCCTCTATTCTTGCACTCACGGTTTCAAGTCTTTCTATTCCTATCGAAAAAAGCTGGAAAGAGATGGCCATCTCCATGGAAGGCGGATTTGATAAATTTGCCTTTCAAGACAAAGTGACAGGAGAGCAGGTAAAAATGCAAAATCTGCATTTGTCAATTGCTAAAGAAGCCGCACAAGCTCCCCTCTCCTTCAGCATCACTTCACAAATCGCGTCGCGAGATGGGACTCAGGGAAAAATCTCCTGCGTTGGAACGCTTCCGGAACTTACTGCGCAGGCAGATCGTCCTACAGTCGATCTCACCATGGATCTAATCCAATTTCCCACATCTATTTTGGACCTCTTCACCCATCTCTTGGGCAAAAGTTCTATCGCACCACTTTTTGGTGAGAAGTTAGACGCCACGGCAAGAATTGGCCTAGAAAAAGGGTCCGGTCCAGTTGATCTCAATGTTAAGTCTTCCAACACACGCCTCTCTTTCGAAGGCGGAGTGCGAGAGGGCGTTCTCTCTTTGACCCAACCTGCACACGCTCAGATCCTGATGACCCCTGAGTTAAGCCAGATGATTTTGAAAGAAATAAATCCTCTTTCTATCTCCTCGATCTCCTCCTCCAATCCTTTTACGCTGGAGATCGATTCTGAAGGGTTTATGCTCCCTCTTAGCAATTGGAAAGCAGTTTCACTTACACATGCAAGGATTGAGCTGGGTCAGATCTCCACGAGAAACGAGGGAACCCTACAAATCACACTCGGTCTCCTCAAGTCGAAAGAGTTCACACATCAGCAGCAGCTCAACCTCTGGTTTACGCCGATCGATTTTAGCATTCAAAAAGGAGAGATCGCCTTTGAGCGAACAGAAATTTTGCTCAATCAGACATTTGAAATAGCGACATGGGGCAATTTGCATCTTCCAGATGAGACGATCGATATGGTTCTCGGTCTTACCTCGCAATGTTTAACCAAGGCTTTTGGCATTAAAAACCTTCCTTTAGATTATGTGATGCAAATTCCCATGAAAGGGAAGATGAATGATGTTAAGCTCGACACGAAATCTGCTACCGCCAAAATCGCAGCCCTTTTACTTTGGCAGCAGTCTTCATCCGGCGATATGGGCAAAGGGCTTCTCCCGGGCAAGGGATTTAGTGAACTCTTGGGCCGGCTTGCCACACTACCCGATACAGGTACCAACACTCCTCCCGCAAAGCATCCTTTCCCATGGGAAAAATATAAACCCAACGGTAAAGAACGCAAAAGCGAGAAGTCAAACAGCACCCCCCCTCTCGAGAAAAAGAACAAAATCAACAAAGACGACAAACCCCTGAAGCAGCTCCTAAAAATTCTTCGCTAGCAGATCACTTGTGATGACCGCCGCCCCCATGGTGACCGCCTCCATGTCGACCGCCGCCTCTATGTCCGCGGTAGTCATGTTGATAGTGACGGTGACGTCCCCGGTTGTAGTAGTAATAGTTGTCGTAATATCCATCATCGTAGTAATAGTAGCCGCTCGGATAAACATATCCATCGTAGTAGCCGCCAGCACACGCAGAGAGACCAGCCATTCCAATAAACAGCAAAAATGCTTTCATAAGAAACCTCCGACTTATTTTTGACGATATAAAAGAGAGCTTTTAATGCCAAAGAAGAAGAGGAAGTCCGGCGTTCCACGAAAAAATGGCGTTGTTGCATAAATCGGAAAAAATAAACACCGAGCGCACCGAGAACACCGAGATGAAGAGCAAATAATAGGATGACCAGCGTGGCCATTCTGTCATCCTGCAATTTCCCCTTCTTCTGCTCGGTGTTCTCGGTGTGCTCGGTGTTTAAGAATGGATTTGCTTGATGCTAGGCGATTGTCACCTCAGGACATAGATAGACATCCTGGATTGCATTTAGGAGTTCGATTCCCTGTTTCATAGGCTTTTGAAAAGCTTTGCGGCCAGAGATCAGGCCCATTCCACCTGCACGTTTGTTGATCACCGCTGTTTCAACTGCCTGCAAAAGATCATTCTCGCCCGAGGGGCCGCCAGAATTAATCAGGCCCGCACGCCCCATGTAATTGTTGAGTACCTGATACCGACAGAGGTCGATCGGATGATCGCTACTCAGTTTGTCATACATCTCTTTCGTCTGCTTGCCAAACTTGAGCGCTTTAAATCCCCCGTTGTTTGTCGGAAGTTTTTGCTTGATAATATCCGCTTCGATGGTGACCCCTAAATGGTTGGCTTGGCCTGTGAGATCTGCCGCCTCGTGGAAGTCTGCTGCCTCCGTTTTAAAAGCAGAATTGCGCAGGTAGCACCAGAGAACGGTTGCCATGCCCATCTCATGCGCCGCAGCAAAGGCTTGACTCACTTCGATGATTTGGCGGTCACTTTCAGCCGACCCAAAATAGATCGTCGCACCGACCGCAACACAGCCCATCTCGTAGGCTTGTTTCACAGAGCCAAAAATGATCTGGTCATGCTTGTTTGGATAGGTGAGCAGTTCGTTATGGTTAAACTTTAAAAGAAAGGGAATCTTGTGGGCATACTTTCGTGCAAGTGATCCGAGCACACCCAGCGTGCTTGCAACCGCGTTGCATCCACCTTCCATTGCCAGTCTAATGATATTTTCAGGATCGAAATAATCGGGATTTGTCGCAAAGGAAGCTCCTGCTGTGTGTTCAATTCCCTGATCGACTGGAAGAATGGAGAGATAGCCCGTGCCTTTCAGTCTGCCGTGGTTGAAAAGTGTTTGCAGACTTCGCAAAACCCGGATATTCCTGTCAGAGGAAGCAAAGATCCTATCTACCCAATCCGATCCCGGAATGTGTAATTTTTCTTTTGGAACCGTTTTGCAGACGTGGTTTAGCAGGGGGTCTGCTTTTTCACCCAGTAGTTTGCGAATATTAGATAGTGACATCTCATGCCCTCCTTCTCATCTGCAATGCGATCTCTTCCAAACTTTTGCCCTTTGTTTCTGGAACATACTGATAAACGAAAAAAAGAGCGAGAAGAGAGAGCGTTGCAAAAAGAAAAAATGTTCCCTCACTACCAAACACATTGATCATTCCCAAAAATATCTGGGCGACCAAAAAACTAAAAAACCAGTTTGCAAGGGCCGCGATGCTCATCGCTTTACCTCGTACAGAAAGGGGGTAGATCTCTGAGATGAGCAGCCAAGGAATTGGTCCCAACCCAATTGCAAAAAAGCCGACATACGCCAGAATACATACAAATGAGATTATTCCGATAAATGGGCTGTCGAAATAAAATGCCGCAGAGAGCCCAATCAGTGAAAGTGCCATCCCAGCAATACCAATGAGCAAAAGAGGGCGCCTGCCGGCACGATCAATAAACCGCAGCGCGACAAAAGTTGCGAGAAAATTCACTGCGCCAATGCCCATCGTGGCAAGAACGGCTGTCGATGTGAGATCAAATCCCGCACTTGCAAAAATTTTCGGGGCAAAATAGATCACGCCATTAAAGCCTGTGATCTGTTGAAATACGTGCATCATCACACCCACAATCAAAGGAAATTTCAGGGCAGGTGTAAATAAGCGGTGTTCTGTATTTGCTTTCGCAGAAACCGCTGCATTCTTCATCTCATCTATCCGCGCCTCCCAAAGCTTGTCATTTCTGAGCCAGCGCAGGGCCTTTTTGGTTTTTTCTACCCCTCTGTGAGAGATCAGCCATTCTGGTGTCTCCGGCAAGAAAAGCATTGCACCAAACAGAATAGCGGCTGGTATTACCCCTATACCAAACATCGTGCGCCAATCTTCAGTCGGTGAGAAATAGTAATTTACCCCGTAGGAAAAAAAAATTCCTACAGCTATCGCTAGCGTATTTAACGCCACAATTTTCCCACGTGCATGTGGAGGCGAAATCTCTGAAAGATACAGAGGCACTGAGACTGAGACCAAGCCAATCGCAAATCCAGCAAGAGTTCTGCCAATGATGAGGTAGGAAAACTTCGATGCATAAACAAAAACTAATGCGCCGCATAAGAAAAAAAGAGCAGAAATAATAATCGTCTTCTTCCTTCCCACACGATCTGTTAGATAGCCAGCAGCTAAAGTTCCTATACACGCGCCCAAAAGAAGCACGCTGACTATTGTGGCCTCATGCATGGTAGAAAGCGAGAAATGCCTACATATAAAACAGAGCGCGCCTGAAATGACCGCTGCATAAAATCCAAAAAGGAATCCTCCAAGGGTTACCGCACATATTGCCAGTTTTCCATAAGGAGAGAGCTGTTCACGACTCATCATAAAGTTTTCCTCATCGGTTGCCATAAAATCCCACTCTTTTTTACCAGTTCGCCCGCGTGTTTATACCCCATGCGTTCATAGAACCCGGTTCTTTCCGGAGGAGAGAGCAGTTTTATCTCCTCAATTCCCCTCTCTTGCAATGCATGTTCGAGCATCGCCATCAGCTTTCTTCCAAAACCGCGACCCTGATACTCCTCGCTGAGCGCCATCTCTCGAACACTCCCCTGCTTCTCACCCTCCGGACAAAAGAGGACGCAGCCAACCAGCTTTTTTCGATCGAGCGCGATGAGATGCAAGCTCTTTGTCTCTTCATTCTTCTCTTCCATGCCGGGAGGAAGGCCTAAAGGCTTTGCAAGCACTTCCCAGCGCAGC
The DNA here is from genome assembly GCA_044451165.1 of Chlamydiales bacterium. GTDB lineage: Bacteria > Chlamydiota > Chlamydiia > Chlamydiales > Rhabdochlamydiaceae. Next base: position 9,514 of record JBIOJU010000019.1, read on the forward strand.
ATCAGCTCTTGCGGATATTCAGGATCTTGCGGCGTGATAAAGCGAAATTTCATCATTTCTTCAGCCTAACAAAAAGAACATGGGCGCCGCAATCAAGAAGAGAGGAAGCGATGAGAGATGAGCAGTAAAAACAAGAAGAGAGAAGAGGAAGGTCGCCTCATTTGACTCTAGATTTTGCCTTCTCGAGTTCTTTTTTAAATTTTAGAAATTTCTCCTCGTGCCGCTCCCCTTTTGCCCATTCGCTGATTTTTTTAAGGTTAACTTTGTGATCTAAGCATACGGCGATCGCCTGCTCAAGCCCCTGTCTATCATTCCAATGAAAGTAGCTTGCAAGCCGATCTTTCACGCAATCTTCCACTTTTAACAGCTTAAAACTTCCATGTTTTGTCTTTATGGTTCTGAAATCTTTGATGACCTCATCCCCAATAGCAACAGATGTAGCAACCATTTCAACTAAAAAATTGCAGTGCGGGTGTTGAAAATATTTTCCTCTCCGTTCGAAACCGAGCTTTGCTAAAGAGTTCCTGATGTCTTCATTATCGGCAGAACTGACATAATCTAGATCGTGTGAGATGTAGTTGTTGTTAGAGTAAATCGTTACGCAAGAGCCTCCCACTAAAACAGCATCAATTCCATTTTCTTTCAACTGCTGATAAATCAAAGCGGCCAGTTCTTCGGTGCTGATTTTTTTCCAATTAAGGACTTTTTTCACAAGGGCTTTCCTTTTTTCCGCGGCCGCTTTCTGATAGGTCTTTCATAGTACTTTTTCTTAATAGCATCAGGCAATGAGTCGTAAGCTTTTGAGATAAAAGCCTTAAAATCCGACAGGAAAGGATACCTCGGATTCCAATGATATAATCTATTGCGCCCCTCTATTGTACTAACAAGGATACCCTGATTTTCAAGACGCATTAGAGATCTTTGAATCCCAAAAATTGGGACACCAAAACTTTGGCTTAACTCATTAGCAAAACATTTGTCATTGGAAATCATGTAAAAAAGCACTTTTTCCACTAGACGACTATTGAACAAGTATTCAAACATATTACCACCTTTAGTGGTGATGTTACCACTAGTAGTGGTATTAGTCAAACCTTGCCCCGAATTTTGCCGCCATTCATTTCTTTCCGTCTTCAGAGAGGAAATTTCTTTTTGCGAAAAAAAGACAAAGTGGTAGCCTCCACGCTCACGGCATTTTCACATAGGATGATGTCATGCACTACACCAAGCTGTTGATCCATGCAGCGCTACTTCTAACAACTCCCCCTTATTTTCTCTTTTCAAACACACAACCCACGCCACTCTCCATCCCTCCTGAAGCTCGTTGCGCTATACAACCTTGCTCCTCATCGGATCTTCCTGTTACCTACGATGACCTTCTTCAATTCATCAATGATCTTGAATCGGGAGAGCTCGAAAAAAGGTGCAGTCCCGAAGAGCTAGAAGCAGTCTGTCAATTTGTCGTCAATCTCACAAGAGTCGGTGTTCTTCCTGGCGAGGAAGAAGAGCTCGAAAAAGATATCCAAGAGCTGCTGAGTGAAGATGGTGACTCGACACAAAGCTTTTCGTTTGATGAAGACTTCGAGTATCTCATTACCCCCGCCGTCTTCTCCGGTGAAAGAGAAATTCATCTCTGCGGGAACTGGGTGAAAAAGCAGCTGAAACGCGTGAAAAAATTTGCCAAGAAGCACAAAAAAGCCCTAGTTGTCGGTGCAGCTGCCATCGTTGTCATTGTTGCAGTTGGCCTCATAGTACCCGCTGCCGCAGGAGCCGCAGCAGCAGGCGCTGCAGCCGCTGGTGCATCCCAATCCGACGATGATGGGGAAGAGGATGAGTTTGAGGAACCATCACCTCCAACAGAAGCACCGACTGCCGTGTTTAAGGAAACCATCACTGAACACCTAGCCATCCTGAAAGACGCTGTC
>JBIOJU010000020.1:0-11409 GCA_044451165.1 Chlamydiales bacterium
AAGATTTTCTAGAAGCACTTGACAAGGCAAAACGTCTAGTCATGCGGTGCGCGACCGAGGACGAACAACAGAAAGAGAAGTAATGCGAGCTGCACATCAATAAAAAACATACACCAAGGCAGAAAAATGACGATATTCACCATTGGGACAGTCGATATGGAGGTTCTCGCGCAGATTAAAAATGCGATGGAACCACATGGAGATTATGGCGTTCTTTGTGCAGACAATCACATTGGCTATTCTGTCCCAATAGGGGCTGCAATCGCATACAAAAATAAGATCTCTCCCTCTGGTGTTGGGTATGATATTGCCTGCGGCAATAAGGCTGTGCGACTTTCTTGCGATGCTGAAAAAATTAAAATGAACATCCGCCAAATCATGGATGAAATTCAGGTCAACATTTCATTTGGTGTTGGTAGAAAAAACAGTGAAAAGGTTGAGCATCGGGTTTTTGATGATCCAATTTGGAAAGAGATCCCTTTGCTTTCAGGCTTATTGGATAAGGCAAAAATGCAACTTGGCACTGTGGGCTCTGGCAACCACTTTGTGGATGTATTCATCGATGAGTTGAACAGAGTCTGGGTCGGCGCCCATTTTGGAAGTCGAGGGCTTGGACACTCAATTGCTACCCACTTCATCAATGCAGGTGGTGGGAAGGATGGCATCCACGAAAAACCGGTAGTTTTCTCTACCGATTCTGATTTAGGCGAACAGTACGTGCGTTGCATGGAGCTCGCTGGGCGATATACCTATGCCGGCCGCGATTGGGTCTGCTCGCGCGTTGCGAAAATCCTTGGCGGAGAAATTCTAGAAGAGGTTCACAACCATCACAACTTTGCTTGGAAAGAAAAGCATTTTGGCGAGGAGTATTGGGTCGTCCGAAAAGGTTCCACACCCGCATTTCCCGGGCAAAAAGGTTTCGTCGGCGGCTCAATGGGAGAACCCAGCGTGATTTTAGAAGGCGTCGAACATCCGGAAGGCGCAGAGTCTCTATACTCCACCGTCCACGGATCGGGACGAAAAATGGGCAGGCAAGAGGCCAAAGGAAAAATCGACAAAAAAACTGGCCAAACGCTCGTGCAAGGCAAAGTCTCAAAAGAGATGATGATTGATTGGATCAAAAAGGCTGGCGTCGAACTTAGAGGCGCAGGCGTAGACGAATCCCCCCACTGCTACAAACGCCTCGACGAAGTCTTGCGAGCCCACCAAAATACGATCAGAGTTTTACACCGCTTGACTCCCATCGGCGTGGCCATGGCTTCCGACAAGGAGTTCGATCCCTACAAAGATTGATGTGCATCATTACGCGTATACGGATCACAATGAGATCTACCGATAATGTACAATATGCTCTAACAAGGATGAGGCCACTATGACCCAAGAAGTTTTATCCAGCTTTTCACTTGCAGCAAGATCGATTGTTGTGGGGAGTGTGTATGAACATTACAAGGGGATGCGCTACAAGATTGTTGCAGTGGCACGCCACAGTGAAACGCTTGAAGAGATGGTTGTCTATCAGGCTTTGTATGGAGAAGGTGGCGTTTGGGTGCGCCCTCTTGGCATGTTTCTTGAACAGTTGATGTTTAAGGATCAGCTACAGCCGCGCTTCAGGCTGGTCGATTAATCGTGGCGGCAGAAGAAGAATGTGTGTTTCTGGGTGCAGGCTACACTGATGTAGGGAAAATCTGAGGTTTTGTTGGGATTGATCAAGGTTTCTGCCATTGTGGCTTGTGTGCCGAAATAGATCTCAAGTGCGTCTTTAATGTTCTGAAGAAGCAGGATCGATTCGCGTGATCCGTCGCCTCCTACGATGTGGATTTTGTAAGTGGATGTTTTTTCCTGAGGAAACTTTGCGAATGGATCAAAGACGCCTTTGAGGGTATCTGTTCCGGTAGAGAAGTGGTGCACAAGCACTTCTTTTTTTCCGAGACAGAACACTGCTAGGGCATCGCCCATTTCATAGGCGGTTACGGGCTGCTCGTTCGAAACTGCCGACCTATTCACATGCACATTGCAGATGGGAGGCGTTTCTAAAATCGTGGCCTCTCCCTTTCCTCCCACGGCTTTTGCTTTAATGGGGAATTTTCGAAAATATTCGTCTGCCGTTTTTTCTGTAAATGCGGTGCGTCTGTCGCGCAGAGGTGAATTCAGAATTCTAGCGTGTGGTCTTTTTTGGTCATCCTTCTCCATCGCGGAAGAGGTTTTACTCTGCTGAACTGTCTTTTGAAACTGTGTATATTGTTCCGTGCTAAACGCCTCTTCATCGCGGCTTGTAAAGACTGAATGCGATCTGATGAGAACTCTCTTTGGCTTTTGCAAATCTTTGATCGCATCTTTGAAGGTGCGTGTTATCGATATTCTAGAACTGCTTAGCCCATCCAAGCCAAGTGGCGAAAGACCGCCACTCGACGGCGGGCTTTTGCTCATGGTCGGCGAGGTTAAATTGCTTGAGCTATTACTGCGGGTCGAGGCGATGCTATCGTGTACAGCAACTCTACTAAGTTCCGACATCGTGCTGAAGGTCATAGATCACCCGCCCTTATCTAAAATGCTCTTAGGAGCATATCGAGCGGACAACAAAGACACTAGAAAATTTTTTTTATTCTACATGCAAAAAGAAGCTTTTGAGATAGGCGCCTTCTGGATGGTAGAGGGAGGTGGGATGATCTTCTGCATGCACATGTTTTGCGAGAATACGCACCTTGCGGCGCGCAAGAAATGCTGCCTGAAAAAGAACTTTTTGGAAGAGGGATTCGTCGAGATAGTAGGAACAGGAGGAGGTTAGAAGGAAGGAGTTGGAGGGGATTTTTTCTAGAACAAGACGGTTGATCTCCTGGTAGCCTTTACACCCCTGCACAACGTCGCTTCGCTTCTTGATGAAGGCGGGTGGATCGAGAACGACAAGGTTGAAGTCGAGAGGATTTTTCCTAAGAAATAGAAAGGCGTCTTCGCAAATGAGCTTGTGTTGCTCAGGAGAAAATCCATTGAGCCTTGTATTTTTTTCTGCTTGCTCGACTGCTTTTTTAGAGCTATCTACGCTTGTTGCAGACTCCGCGCCGCCTGCAAGTGCAAAAAGGGCGAAAGCGCCTGTGTAAGAAAAGCAGTTAAGAACGCGTCTTCCTTTAGCGTGACGCATGACGTGCGCGCGCATCTCTCGCTGGTCGAGAAAAAAGCCTGTCTTTTGCCCCTCTTTCAGTGAGATCTGAAACAGAAGCTCTCTTTCTCTCATCTCGACGAGGTCACACTCTTCTCCCCAAACTACTCCCTGTGTCTCGACAAGTCCTTCTTGCTCTCTTGCGGATGAGTGGGACTTTTCATAGATGGTGCGTGGTTGGATGAGAGCAACAAGCTCTTCAATGATGAGACTTCTAAACTTTTCCATCCCCTGCGTGTGAATTTGCATCACTAGCACGTCATCATATCTATCTACGATTAGTCCAGGAAGTCCATCTCCCTCCGCGTTGATGAGCCGGTAGGCATTTGTCTCGAGTGGTAGAATTTGCCGAAGGGCGTAAGCTCTGCGCATCTCTCTTTTTACCGCTTCTGCGGGAGGTTCATCAAAAAAAGTGAGCACACGTCCTACGAGCGAGTTGTCGGGATTAAAGTAGGCTTTTGCAAGAAATTCGCCTGCTGAGGAGTGCACAGAAAACACCTCTCCAGCTTGCATGTCTGGCAAAGACTGAACGGCTCCAGAAAAGATCCAAGGATGCCTCTGCAGCAGCGCCTTCTCCTTCCCAGGTTTTAAAACAACCTTGCCTTGACTTTGCATTTCAGTTTTCATTTGTCTCCTAATTTATCCCAAAAACGAAAACGATCAGTGATGCGCGAAAAGAAAGAACTGTTAATCCAGTTCTCTTCGTCTTCACTCTTCCGTTCATCACTCACCACTCATCGTTCATCGTTTCTCAATTCTTTTCTTCTAGACGAGTTGCAGGGCTCGCTTTGCTTTCACGACTCGTCCGATGAGGTCGTAGCCTGCAACATCTGTGATCTCGACATCATAAAGCTGCCCAAAAGAGGAGACCTTTCTCCCATCATTGATGATGACCTGTCCGTCGATCTCTGGACACTGTCCCGCATAGCGCCCACGCATGAGAAGCTCTGACTCGGGATGGAAGCCCTCTACGATCACAGAGAGCCGCTTGCCGATGAATCTCTCATTGCGCCTTGCCACCTGTGCCATTTGTGTGGCGACAAGCCGCGTGTATCTCTCTTCTTTGATCTCTTCGGGCACCTGGTGTGCAAATTTTGAGGCGGCGGCATCCTTTTCGGCAGAGAATTTAAAAATTCCCACGTTGTCTAGCGGATGCTCTTCAACAAAAGTTAAAAGCTCTTCAAACTGCTCCTCCGTTTCTCCTGGAAAGCCAACCATCAGGCTGGTGCGAATTGTGATCTCGGGAATTTTTGTCCGCAATTTTTGCAGTGTGGTGATGATCTCCTGCTTTGTGGTTTTGCGTCGCATCGCTTTCAAGATCGGATCGCTCACGTGTTGAATGGGCATGTCGAGATAAGGACAAATTCTCTTGTCTTGCTGAAGAAGATCGATGAGCCCATCTGTAATCTCATCCGGGTAAAGGTAGAGAAGGCGCAGCCAAAAATCCTTTTCAACCTTCAGCATCTCTCGTAAGAGATTCTCAAGGCCATCTGTCTCTTTCCGCTCCTTCCCAAAATCCCCGAGATCTTGAGCGATCAAAATGACCTCATGCACGCCTTGGGCCAGTAGTGCCTTGAACTCTTTCACAATCTGTTCTACAGATTTGCTCCGAAGAGGGCCTTTGATGGTTGGAATGATACAAAAGGCACACCGTTTGGCACACCCTTCGGCAATTTTGAGGTAGGCGTAGTGTTTGGGTGTGGAGGTGAAGCGCGGGATCTCACCTTGCTGCAAAAAGCTTTTGGCGGAGGTGACTGCAGAGCCGGGTGTGGATGCGCGCACAGCTTCCAAAATTTTATCCATGTCGCCCGAGCCAAGAAAGTAGTGGATGTTGGGAAATCGCTCTTGAATCTCCTGCTTATGCTTTTGCACCATGCACCCCGCCACGATCATTTTTGCATCGGGCTTTTTCTCGTTTAAAAGTTCGCCGATCGTCTGACACGACTCTTCGCGCGAGGCGGCAAGAAATCCGCATGTGTTGACAACAAGAAAATCTGCCTCTTCAACCGATGCGGTGGCTTCATATCCCGCTTGTAAAACAAAGCCGATCATTACCTCTGTGTCAACGAGGTTTCTTGCGCACCCTAAACTTGTAAAATGTATTTTGTTTCCCATTGCATCCGTCATTGTTACCATCATGATTGTCGTAAAAGTATAGGATAGGCTAAGGTTTTATAGAATTATTAACAAATTTTTATGATTCAAACTTTTTTGAGAATCGCCCTTCTTCTCGTCTGCTCGTGTAACAACTCTTCTATTGAAAAGACGAAAAAACAGAGTGTCCGGCTGAATATTCATTCCGAGCCCCCCACGCTCGATCCTCGTAAAGCAACAGATTCAACGTCTGTCTCTGTGATCAAAATGTGTTTTGACGGACTTGTGCGTCAGGGTAGAGATGGGAAGATTGTGCCGGCTCTTGCATCTGAAATAGAGATCTCTCCAGAGGGCGACGTTTATACTTTTCATTTGAGAGATGCGCTCTGGTCTGATGGGACGCCGGTAACGGCACAAGATTTTGAAGAGAGCTGGAAAGGGGCGCTCGATCCGCGCTTTCCCTCGGAACGCGCCTACGATCTATATCCGCTCAAAAATGCGCAACGCGCAAAAGAGGGGGCGCTCCCCTTGAGTGAAATTGGGGTAAAGTCGATCGACAAAAAAACATTACAGGTGAAACTTGAATATCCTACTTCTCATTTTCTCAAAATCCTCATTTCCCACTCCTTCCTTCCGACTCCCCGTCACGTCCAAGCGAAAGCGCCCACATGGGCCGATTCAGATAAGCACTACGTCAGCACCGGTCCCTTCAAATTAAAAAAGTGGAGCCACTACAATGAAATTGTTCTGGAAAAAAACCCCCTCTACTGGGATGCAGAAGTGGTAAAGTTGGAAGAGGTCTACCTCGCCATTATCGAAAATGAAAATACTGAGCTTGCTCTCTTTGACAAGGGTGATCTCGATTGGGCCGGCTCTCCCCTCTCGCAACTTCCTCTCGACCCACTTCCTTCGCTTTTGCACAACAAGGGCGCCCACGAGTATCCTTTTTCGGGGGTCTATTACTACGTTTTCAACACGAAAGAATTTCCTTTTCACAATACAAACCTAAGGCGTGCATTTGCACTTGCTCTCGATCGCCAGTCGATCATCGACAACATTACGCAAGGCAATCAGCTTCCTGCCATGAGCCTCATTCCACCAACGATGTGGAAAAGAAATGTCTCCCATTTCCGAGATGGAGCAGTTGAGGAGGCAAGGGTCTTATTCGAACAAGCCCTTCTTGAGCTCGGGCTCACAAAAGAGACCTTTCCAGAAATCACTCTAAGCTACAACACTGTGGCGTCACATCATAAAATTGCGCAAGCTGTACAGCAGCAATGGAAAGAAGCACTGGGAGTACGCGTGCGACTGGAAAATAAGGAGTGGAAGGTATTTTTAAACGAGCTGGTCCATCATCAATTTCAGATCGCCCGCTTGGGAGGGGTAGCAAGTGTAAATGATCCTGCTGACTTTTTAGAAAATTATCGCTATGATGCTTCCAATCGCAATTATCCTCAATGGAGCCACGAAAAGTTCAGTGCCCTTTTAGCAAAGGCGGAGAGATGCAAAGCGGATGAAAAGCGGATGGATTATTTAGCAGAAGCTGAAAAAATTTTGATAGAAGAGATGCCCGTGATTCCACTCTATTTTTACACAGGACACTACTTAAAAAAGCCTTACATCAAGGAGGTCTATATTTCTGAGACCAATGAGATTGATCTAAAACACGCGTACATAGATCAATGAAGCTAAGTTTTCTTATAAAAAAAGGTTGCATTCTTCTTTTTTCACTTTTTGTCGTTGCGACGCTCACTTTTTTTCTGATGCACGCAATACCGGGAGATCCTTTCGTACAAGAGCGTGCCATTCCAGAGGAGATCTTAAAAGCGATGCACAAACATTATGGGCTGGACCAGCCACTTTTTCTGCAATATGTGAAATATATGAAAGGCGTTCTCTCGTTTGATTTCGGCCCTTCGTTTAAATACCAGGGGCGAAGTGTGAATGATATCATCTGTGAGGGCTTTCCTCTCTCTCTCACTCTTGGGGTAGAAGCACTTCTCATTGCACTTAGTTTTGGTGTGATTTTAGGGACGATTGCCGCCCTAAACCATTTACGATGGCAAGATCACCTCGCGATGATCACAGGCGTCATTGGCATCTCGATGCCAAGCTTTATCCTCGCGACTTTTTTACAATATCTTTTTGCGATGAAGTTTGATCTTCTCCCTGTTGCTCGTTGGGGATCTTTTAGTCAGTCTATCTTACCAGCTGTATCACTCGCTGCGCTTCCGATGGCATTCATCGCAAGGTTAACCCGTGCCAACATGGTAGAAGTGCTTCAGCAAGACTATGTCCAGACCGCAAGATCCAAAGGACTCACGACTCTACAAATCATTGTAAAACACCTCTTGCGTAACGCGCTTCTTCCAGTTGTAACCTATCTGGGTCCCCTAACAGCAGCAGTTTTTACGGGCAGTTTTGCGGTAGAAAAAATCTTTGGCATCCCCGGGTTGGGTCAATGGTTTGTGCTCTGCATCACCAATCGAGATTACACTGTAATTATGGGAACAACTGTGTTCTATAGCGCGCTTCTCATGCTTGCTGTCTTGCTGGTCGATATTATCTACTGTTTTATCGATCCCCGCATAAAAATGGACAAGGTGGTAAAGAAATGAGCGAACAAACAGTACTCTACACACAGATCGACCGTTCCACGGCTCTTCCCATTGAACATGAGCTCCACGACTCCACATCCTACTGGCGTGATGCCTGGCAGCGTCTGAGATCTAACCGTGCCGCCATGACGGGATTTGTCATCCTTGCCATTCTCCTACTCTTTGCTGCAATCGGTCCCCTACTTTCCCGCTATACATATTACGAGACACACCTTCACCTCAAAAATCAGCCTCCCTCCTGGCAATTCTGGTTTGGGACAGATGAGCTTGGCCGAGATCTATTCACTCGTCTCTGGTGGGGTGCCCGAATTTCACTCTTCGTTGGAGTTGCCGCGTCTCTCATCGACCTCTTCATTGGTGTGTTTTATGGTGCTATCGCTGCACTCCTTGGAGGAAAAATGGAAGAGATCATGATGCGCATCGCCGACATCCTCTATGCCATCCCCTACCTTCTCCTGGTCATTCTTCTGATGGTCATCATCGGATCTGGCCTCCTCACGATCATCCTTGCGCTCACTATGACCGGATGGATAGGTATGGCACGGATCGTGCGCGGTCAAATTTTGCAGATCAAAGAGCTCGATTTTGTCAAAGCGGCGTACGCCATGGGGGCAAGTCGCAAGAGGGTGCTGATGCAGCATCTCATTCCAAATGTCATGGGATCTATTATTGTAACAGTGACGCTCACTATTCCAACGGCAATCTTTGCGGAGGCTTTTTTAAGTTTTCTCGGTCTTGGGGTGCAAGCTCCCATTGCAAGTTGGGGTACAATGGCAAGCGATGGTCTCTCTGCTCTCAACTACTATCCTTGGCGCCTCTTTTTTCCTGCGACTTTTATTAGCTTAACGATGCTCTCGTTTAATTTACTTGGCGATGGCCTACGCGATGCATTTGACCCGAGGCTAAGAACATGAAGAAGTTATTAGAGGTAAAAAATCTCTCGGTCACCTTTTCTATTCGAAAAAAAGAGATCCATGCCGTTAGAAACATCTCTTTTTTTCTGCGAGAAGGAGAGCGGCTTGGCATTGTCGGAGAGTCTGGCTGCGGAAAAAGCGCTGCCGCCAAGGCACTCGTTAAACTCCTCCCCGCTCACACCTCATCTCTGCAGGGTGAAATCCTCTTCGATGGCACAGATCTCATGACTTTCAATGAAAGAAAAATGCGCGGAATACGTGGGCAAAAAATCGGCATGATCTTTCAAGATCCAATGACATCGTTAAATCCTACCCTGCGGGTCGGATCGCAAATTGGTGAAGGGTTTAGACGTCACTATCCTGCTGTTACCCGTCAAGAGACCGAGCGCAATGTTCTAGAAATGTTGGAACTCGTTGGAATTTCAGAGCCGAAAGAGGTTGCAAACTCCTATCCACATACACTGAGTGGGGGCATGAGACAACGTGTGATGATAGCTCTTGCGCTGATCTGTAAACCCAAAATCCTTCTGGCTGATGAGCCCACCACTTCTCTTGATGTGACGATCCAAGCTCAAATCTTAGAACTGATGCAAACCCTTCAAAAAAAAACAGAGACAAGCATCATTCTCATCACTCACGATCTCAGTGTGGTTGCCGGATTTTGCGACCGTGTCCTTGTCATGTACGCGGGTCAGATTGTCGAAGACGCTCCTGTGGATAAACTGTTCGAACAACCAGAACATCCTTATACGCAAAGGCTTCTTCAATCTCTACCGCGGCTCAATATGCCCAAGAATCATCCATTGATTCCTATTGAAGGAAACCCTCCAGATCTTCTTTCTCTTGCCCCGGGATGTCCTTTTTGGACTCGCTGTACAGATGCCATGCACATCTGTCGATTAAAAAACCCCCACTCTTTTTCTATTGCTGAGGATCATTTTAGTTTCTGTTGGAAGCACGCAGAACGAGAAAACCAATGAACACCAAAGAAACTCTTCTCAGCGTCAAAAAGTTAAAAAAGCATTTTCAAGCGCGCGGAGGCACATTAAGGGCTATCGACGATATTTCTTTTGAACTTTTTCGAGGAGAGACGCTTGGTCTCGTCGGGGAAAGCGGATGCGGAAAATCAACGCTGGGCCGAACGCTTCTCAAATTAGAAGAAGCGACTTCGGGGGAGGTCTTTTTTGAAGGAACGGAGATCATGAAACTCTCACAAAAAGAGTTTAAACCCCTGCGAAGAAACATTCAGATGATTTTCCAAGATCCCTACGCTTCATTAAATCCGCGCATGACAACACGAGATATTATCGCTGAACCTTTAGATATTCACACACACGCATCGGCAGATGAACGGCAAGAAAGGGTAGAAGAACTTCTTCATCTTGTTGGCCTTCACAGCAGTTATGCTTGTAGGTTTCCACACGAATTGAGTGGCGGCCAGCGCCAGCGCGTTGGAATCGCACGTGCCCTCGCACTGAACCCCTCTTTTCTCATTTGCGATGAACCGATTTCCGCGCTCGATGTTTCCGTTCAAGCGCAGATCGTGACTCTACTCAAAAGATTGCAAAGCAGCCTCGGTCTCACCTACCTCTTTATTGCGCACGATCTTGCCATGGTAAAATACCTCTCCTCGCGCGTTGCCGTCATGTACCTGGGACACCTGGTTGAACTTGCGGAAACAGAATCTCTCTACGACACTCCCCTACACCCCTACACACAAGCACTCCTTTCCGCTATTCCCATCCCCGATCCTAAAGCAGAAAGAAGCCGTCATCGCATCGTGTTAAAAGGAGAAGTTCCTAGTGCCATCTCCCCACCCACAGGGTGCGTCTTCTCTTCGCGCTGTCCTTATGCAAAAGAGATCTGCCATCGCGCAAAGCCCGAATGGCAAGAGGTTAAAAAGGGGCATTTTGCAGCCTGCCACCTATTGAAAAAAGACAGTTAACTACTTATTGAACATCTCGTGAAGTTCTTGGATGCCGAAAATGGGCAGAAGAATGAAAAAACCTAACGTAAGCATAAAAAAAAGATACCCGAGAATGATGAAAAGGCCATCCTCCTCTAGGATGCCGATCGAAAGAAATAGCGCCGTAAGACCCGGAGGAAAATTTGTTCCTGGCGGAAGCGGGAGCGCAAGCAGAAATCCGCAGGTCGCAAGCATGATCCCATGAAGAATTTGAAGACGCGGATGACGGATTAAAAAGTGGCCGCGTGGTCGCGTAAATTTTTCGAGTCTTTTCACGATCCTTTCTGCTCCGTGAAAGCACTTAGAAAGCCGTGCGCCATGAATTCTTCTTTTCAAAAGAAGACGCGGAAACCAGAGTCTCTTCTTTGTCGCAATACGGATTCCGTTGATAAAAATAAAGATCCCGAAAACAATCGACAACCCCGGAAGAGGAATAAATAAGACGAAGGGAACAGATAAAAAGAGCGTGATGAGCGCTTGTGCACGCGAGCCGATGTGATCCGCCAGCTCTTTTAGGGTGAGCTCCTTTCCAATACAATAATGAGCAAGGTAGTGAAATTCTTCGGAGAGTCTATGCCTCATACCCGGACTTTAGCTGGACAACGGCTTGTTGGCTAGCCATTTTGAACAGGGATGATCTCGAACCGCGGAATCCTTCCCTGC
>JBIOJU010000021.1:0-11078 GCA_044451165.1 Chlamydiales bacterium
CCAGAAATTTCGCAAAGTCCTCCGAATCCCCTCGCTCTCCTTGGATGAGCGCAAGATGGCCTATGGATTAATCTTTTCCCTGCTCGTCCTCATCTTAGAACTGCAGTTTAACCAGACCCTCTTTAGAACCTACATCTGGGTCCACGCCGCCATGACTTATGGTTTTTTGCATAAGCTGCAAAGCCAACATTTGCTGGAGAAAACTCCCGCAATCACTAGCTGATCCCTGTGACTTGGGATTTAGAGATTATTCAGCCAAAATTGGAAGAAAAAAATCTCTAATTTCGAATATCACTTTTTCAAGAGGGATCGAATCATGACCAATACCTTTAAGAAAGGAATCCCATCGTTCCAGTGTTTTTGGGTTATTGTAGAAAGCCTCAGAAAATGCCTTTGGAATTTCCCGAACAATAGTTTTCCTATTTTGAAAAACTTTCCTAATCACGGGAGCTATCTCTTCTTTTTTGATTTGAAACTGATTGACTATCGTCCATATGTCATAAAAATCCTTCATCCTGCTGTTTGCAAGGCCAAGTTTCACCAGCGCATCTAATTTTTCGGCAATCATTGTCTCGGGTGTATATCCCTGAAGCTCGGGAGAAGGAAAATCTAATAATGCAGGATAGGTTATATTTGCTGGCTTAGGAAAAATTTTGTCGCTGAACCCAAGATCGATTCTCAATGGTAGTTTAGCAGTATGCAGATGCGCTGAAAATCGGGCTGACAGGCCAGTGTATTCTGTTTCAACTTGAGATTCGGTAAGAATTAGATCTGTGGAATTGAACTGAATGCCATCTTGTAGAACAGGATGGGAGCAGATTTCTTTGAGAATTTGTGAAATGTTTTCAATTGAGTTATCGGCTTTTGTGAGCAAGTCTATATCAACAGTTGCACGGTGAGTCGCAGGGTCCCAAACCATTAGCATTAGACCGCCTTTCAGAAAGAAGGACTGTTTATGCGTTGAAACACTAAGACGATACAAAAACCTCTCCATCGCATAATACCTAAGCACCTCCTGTGTGGGCCGATTTTTTGCTAAAGCAATATTTTTTAATCTTTTGTAAACAGATTCAGGTAGATTTTTCTTTTCGATTTTCATTTCTACTGACTCACAATCGTTTCAATGATGGGCTGCAGAATTTTTTCAACACGACATATTTTTGCATAATCGTAAAGCTTATCAAGGTCTGTTCGACCTCTTCTCCAATACTCTTTCAATGCTTCTAGAACGACGTCCATTCCGATTTTTTGTCGAAATTTTAGACAGTCGGCTAAAGTTTTTTCGATGCTATAAATTTTAACAGGAAATCCGTTAACTGAAATTGTTTCACTGCCCGCTTCATAAGCGTCCCTAGAGAACCAAAAACAACGTAAGGGAGGATAGCCGGCTTTAGGTCGTCTTGAGGTTCTTGGTAGAGCTATATAGACAAAATGAGGAATTTGCGTTGTTAGTTCATAATAAGATAAAGCGGAGATTAGGCAAATAACACCCTGAGGAATTCTTTTTGCAGCCAAAACAAAATCGGGTTCTGAAAAGTCTGGCATAGAAGTTAACCGGAAAATACCTCGACCTAATGGTTCAAGAACTCCTTCGTCACGAAGCTTGTACAAATAAGCTGGGTGTATTCCCAATTTTATAGCTTCCGCGGTACGCAGGATGCCGTTGTGCTGTCGAAAAACCTCTATGGGATCAACCTTTTTTGATTTCATATGATAGAATTGTTTACACTTATTTGATTCTGTATACATTATTATCATTTAATAAATTACTAGTCAACCTGCCATTAACGCTTTTAGAATAAGTCACATAAGAGACGACTGTGTCTCGTACGTCTATTTGTTCAATGTGCTGAAGCACATCCTGTGAGAGGACTTGATGGCGCCCAACATCTTGGTGATGCTGAAGCTGATCTCAAGAAGAGAAGATTGGCTTGTGCGAAAGGCCAAATGTTAGCTCTGCGTATCTGATTGTTCTCCGTGTTGCTAAGTTCGCATAAAGAGCGTGGCCGCAAGCAAGGATATTGATCGCACAACCTACTGTGCCTACGACAGTCATGTCAAACATGTCGTAATTATCTAAATTCTGAGGGTCGAGTGCATATGCAAGAAGCATGAATGGAGATAAGAAAACGGTAAAAACACCTCTGGCAAGCGTTTCAACGATAGACGCCATTAATAGCCCAAAATAACAAATCGTGAAGCCAATTCTTGATATGAGCGAGCTGTTTTCTCCCCGATATTCAGTTAGGACCCTAGTCATAGATGCGCAACTGCTCATCCAATTGGGGAGAGCATCGGGAAGAATTTGATGATGGTCGTTATTGCGTATCATGGCGGTTACTCTGCGACTCACTATCAAGTCTTCAGGTTGAAGGCCGCAATCACGAATGTCTACAAATCGTAACAGTGAGAGCGCGCGTAGATCGATGGGTTGCCTGAATAGCTGGTCGTTGCCGAACTCCAACATACGAACTCGTTCAAATACCGAAATTTCTGGGGGAACCAAAGTCATAGGTTGACGAAGGTCAGAATACACTCTGGGTTCTAACTGGACGACTCTTCTGAAAAGTGTTTCTTGGAGGCGGCGATTCCTAAGCAGACTGCGAATAGTGTCTGCGGATTCAGGGGTGGAAGGACAAGGATTCAAACCAGAATATAGGTTTACAAACCTACGCTCTCTATCTTCAACCCAGTCTGGATGCGCACCTAAAATCTGGGGCAATCGCCTTCTTACATTCTCGACATTCTCGTAATTAGGTCCTATTCGTGCAAACCCAACTGCTTCCCACAAGATAATAAGATTTCTATCGTATTCTGCTTGCGCCGGCGGCTGTCCAAGTCCGTGCAGTCGGTTGTTATCTGGCAAAGCTGGGCCTGGTTCTCCGCCCCGCCCAATGCTATTTTCTGCTCTTACAGCCATAATTCACTCCTTCAAAAAATATAATCAACAATTCTATCTAAATAATGATTAAAAAGAATGTTAAATATTAATTTATTTATTAAATAATGCGCGGGAATTACTTGTATGTAAATTTTTTACTTACAGACGGCGCCTTGTCGCTACTCTTACGATACGACAAGGCACGGGGAGAAAAAGTAGTGACAAGTCTCCAAAAAAGATTGCTTAGGACAAGTGCTTATTCAGCAGGCCAGGCATCTTCATCATATTGATGGGCTCTTTTCCGCCGAAGACTTTTGCGAGCTTCTCATCGGGGATGATCATACGTCCATTTGTGGGATCTTGTCGCTTATGTGCTTTGATGTATTCCCAGATTTTCTTCATCACTTCTGGTCGCGAGAGCTCTTTTGCGCCCAGCACGTCTGCAAGCGCTGGCGAAAGCTTCATCGGCTTGTTTAGGTGGGGGGCTGTTCTTTTCTCTTTTGGTGCCTTCTCTTCCATCTTTTTTCCTCCCTTCTTGAATTTGTCCTTAAATTTAGACTTCTTCACATAAGGTGTTTTTGGATGATCTTGGTACTTTTTGTCGAGCTCTTCTAGATCATTTACAATCACATCACAATCTGGATAGTTTGAGCAGGAGAAAAAAGGTTTCCCAAAACGCGATCTGCGCTGCACCATTTTCCCGTCGCAACCTCGTGCGGGACAGGTGGGCATATTTTCGGGTAGAGGCTCCCCCTTTTTAGGGATATTGACGATGCCTTTGCACTCAGGATATTTGGTACAGCCGAGAAAGGGCCCAAATTTTCCATGTCTCAGCTTCATCGGGCTTCCACATTTTGGGCAGGGTTGCTCCCAGTTAAAGTCATCTGCGTACTCCTCTTTCTTGAAGTTGAGCGCTTCAACAGGAGCAGTAAATTTACAGGTGGGGTAGTCGGAACAGCCGTAGAAATACTTTCTGCGAGACCAGATCTTTTGCAGCTTATGGCCGCAGTCTGGGCAGTCGATATCGGTCATGACGCGAGGGACAAACGCCTCTTTTTCAGCAGTTTCGACTGTTGGAATGAAGTTTTTCCAAAATTCACGAATCAACTCTTTCCAATTCTTTTTGTTTTCAGCCACAAACTCAAGCTCATCTTCCATTGCGGCAGTAAAACCAACGTCCATGATGAGCTTGAAATTATCCTCGAGCATTTGTGCGATGACGCGTCCAAGCTCTGTGGGTTTGAGCGTGCCTTTTTCTTTTTCGGTGTAGTCGCGGCTCTGAATCTTATTCATGATGCTCGCATAGGTGGACGGTCTTCCGATCCCTAATTTTTCTAGCTCTTTGATGAGAGAGGCTTCGGTGAAGCGAGGAGGCGGGCGTGTGAACGATTGCTCTGACTCTACTTCGATCAACTTTAGGACTTGTCCCTCTTTAAGAGGGGGAAGGATCTTGTCTTCTTCTCTCCCTTTTTCCTCTGCGACATGATCTTTGTCTTCTTTCTCTTCGTAGACTGCGAGAAAGCCGGAAAATTTTAAGATCGATCCCGTGGCGCGTAGCAGAATATTTTGATCGGTATCGATATCGCAAGAGATCGTATCGTAGACTGCCGGATTCATCTGAGATGCTAAAAAACGTCTCCAGATCAAGAGATAGAGTTTGAACTGATCTTCGTGGAGAAAATTTTTAATTTTTTCAGGTGAGTACTGGAGGTTTGTAGGACGGATCGCCTCGTGCGCATCTTGCGCGCTTTTTTTCGTCACATACTGTTTCCCTTCTGATGGAAGGAACTCTTTTCCATATTCGCTCTGAATCAGGTGTCTTGCCCCTTCGATCGCCTCTGGTGCGAGACGTACCGAATCGGTACGCATATAGGTGATAAGACCTTCGGATCCTTCATGGCCAAGATCTACCCCTTCATACAAGCCTTGGGCGATATTCATCGTGCGTGCTGCTGAAAATCCATAGTGACGGCTTGCTTCTTGTTGCAGTGTCGAGGTGATGAATGGCGCGTAGGGGTTACGTCTCTTCTCTTTTTTCTCGACGGAGGAAACGGTATATTTTGCACGTTTTAATTTGTTCGTGATCTGTTCCGCGGTCTCCTTGCTGGAGATGGTGTACACCTCTTTTCCGGGGATGGGCTCTTTTTCAAGCCGCTTCCCCTCTACGGAATGGATGCCCGCTCGGAACGTTCCCTCTTTCTCTTTCGTTTGTAAGATCGATCCGATGTTCCAATACTCGATGGGGATGAAGGCATCGATCTCTTTTTCTCGATCCACAACGAGTTTGAGTGCAACAGACTGCACACGACCTGCGGAGAGGCCGCCATCCCGCGCCCCTTGGACGCGCCGAGTAAGAATAGGTGAAATTTTGTATCCGACAATGCGGTCGAGAAGGCGCCTTGCCTGTTGCGCATCAACGAGGGCCTGGTCTATCTCGCGGGGATGCTGCAGCGCGCTCATCACAGCATCTTTGGTGAACTCGTTAAAGGTGACCCTCTTAATCTCGGTATCTGGCGGTAGAATTGAGGCGATGTGCCATGCGATCGCTTCTCCTTCGCGGTCAGGGTCGGGCGAGAGGTAGACCACATCAACAAGCTTTGCGGCCTTCTTAAGTTTTTGGATCACATCCTTCTTATCAGGCAGGATCGCGTATTGCGGTTCAAAGTCGTGTTCGACATCGATTCCAAAGCCTTTTTGGGGAAGATCGCGAATGTGGCCGATGGAAGATTCAAATGAGTAGCCTTTTCCCAAAAACTTTTTTAAAGTTTTAATTTTTGTGGGCGATTCGACGATGATCAGCGCTTTTCGCATAATTTATACTGCCTACCCGGAAATTCCCGAATGGCTCCTTTTAAGACAAGCATCATTAATTGCGCACTTAATTTCGCGGGCGCAAGCTTTGTTCTATCTATTAACTCGTCAAAGCTGACCTCCTCAGACCGAAAAAAAGAGAGCAGCTGTCCTTCTTCTCCCTCCAGCTGAGGGGCAGCCATCCTTGAGTGAAAAGATAATTTACCCTTGTCAGGCTGAAGAAGGGATACCATCTCTTGCCCATTTTCCACAAGCTGTGCCTTTTGAGCCTTGATCAGCGCATGGTTGCCGCGGAAGCTGTCCAGATCAATTCTGCCCGGCAGGGCAAAGCAGGGTTTTCCAAAATTTTTTGCCATCTCGAGAGTGAGCATCGCCCCGCTTTTTTCTGGCGCTTCGATCAGTAGGGCTCCTTGTGCAAAGGCTGCGATAAGACGATTTCTTCGAGGAAAAAGGTGTTTGGCTGGCGGTGTTCCCATTGGAAGTTCGCTGACGACCGCTCCCCCATGGTCTGCAATCTTTTCTGCAAGATGAACGTTTTCGCGCGGATAAAGGTGAGCAAGCCCCGAACCGATGAAGGCCACTGTCTTTCCAGCCTTCAGAGCGCCAGTATGTGCCGCAGTATCAATTCCCCGGGCAAGGCCGCTGATGACAGGCATCCCGTAACTGGCAACCTCTTCGGCAATTTTTTCTGCGCACTCCTTGCCATACAGAGAGCAGATGCGCGTTCCTACAATGGCTAGGGAAGCCTCTTGGGGTAGCACACCTTTAATATAGAGAAGCGCTGGCGCGTCTGTGAGCTGAGCAAAACTGGCAGGGTAACGGGAGTCAAGATATGAAATGAGATGGACGCCCAACTTGTTTACTAAAGCAAGATCCTGCTCCCAGCTGGTCTTTTCCTGCCAAGGCACATGCTGGAGCGCCTCTTTCGCGCTTCCCCTCAGGGCGATGAGAGGCCGTATCTCTCTGGGCTTGACCAAGTGCGTCAGGATAAGCAGCGCTTCACTTTCTTCCATACTTGCCCCTACTTCAAAGTTATGACGTAATCGGAATTACCGCCGAGTACACCGAAAACACCGAGAAAACAGGAGAAAAAATTGCAGCAGACACAGGTCATTGAGTTGTTTTTTTTCATCGGTGCTCTCGGTGTGCTCGGTGGTTGAAAAATTGATTTACTCCAAAGCCCCTAAGTTTTGATGGGAAAAAATCCTCTAAACAAAGATTCTTGTCTAGAGCTATGTGGTTTAATTTGTTGCTGCTCTTTCTGTTTGTAGGGTGCCCCCTGTCTGCATTTGTGCATTTTGAAGAGGGCATGGGTAGAGGAACAGAGTGTTGGGCCTACGTTGAGACGCCGGAAGATTTTACAAATCTCCAGTTCTTTAAAACTCTTTATGAAAAAAATATCCAGCGGACAGCTGCGAAGCCTCTTCCAAAACTTTTGCATTTCATTTGGCTGGGCCCCAAAGAATTTCCAGCAAGTTCAGTAAAAAATATCGCCTCTTGGATTGAAAAACATCCTGGATGGACGATTAAATTCTGGACCGATTTTGATCGTCCGCTACCTCACCCAAAAATGCAAAAAGTGGTCGTTCAAGAGAGTGATCTTCCTCATCTACTTACCTCCTATTTTCTCTCAGACAATTTTGGTGAAAAATCGCTGCTCCTGCGTTACGAGATTCTTTTCAAAGAGGGAGGAGTTTATGTTGACCACGATCTCTTATGTCATAAAAGTTTAAACCCTCTACAACTTGATTTTTTTTGCGGCTTAGAAAATCTGGGCGCCTCCATTCTCAGCTCCTCTATTTTTCCTGGCGCACATCTCATCGCCTCTCAGCAAGGTCATCCAATTTTCGAAGAAGCGATCAACTGGATAAATCAGAATTGGCAAAGCTTGGAAGAAGCCTTTCCTGGAAACACCCCTTCTGCCATTCACAACCGTGTCAAACACCGCTCTTTTTCAGCACTACATGAGGGCATTAAGAGAAGAATCGATCAGGGAGGCAGGGTAGATCTTGTCTTCCCCGCACAGTTTTTTAGCCAAAGCAAAAAAACAGATGAGACCTTTGCGACACACGCACATGCTGCCACATGGTTTAAGGAGGAGCGTGCAAGTGACACTAAGCTTGTTGAAGAGTGCGAGGCTGTCCACCATGCGCTCGTAGCTGGCGAGCGGCTGCTCTTTATCGCGATTGCGGTAACCGCAGGAACTGCATGCTTTCTGCTTTTTCGTAAGCGGCGCCTTCTTCTATTCATTCTTCTGCTCTCAACAAATGAGGTGAAAGCAGAGGATTTTGATCTTCTTATGGGAAAGGAGACAAAGCATTGGAGCTATCTCGTCCGAGAAGAGGATAACGCCTTTCTCAAGTCGTGCAGAGCCATTTTTGACGCACAAAAAGAGAAGATGATCTCTCAGAAAGAAGGGCTGAAAATTCCAAAAGTGGTCCACTTCATCTGGCTAGGCCCAAAACCCTTTCCCCCAGAATCTGTAGAAAATGTTCGCACCTGGATCGCCCATCATCCCGATTGGACTGTGAAATTTTGGACCGATCGACAGCGACCTGTGCCTTGTCATGGCATGCAAAAAATTCTGGTCCAAGATTTCCCTTTTACCAAACTTAAGCGCTGTTATGAACAGTCGGAAAATTATGGAGAGAAGTCGGATATTTTGCGGTATGAGATTCTCTACAGGGAGGGAGGAGTCTATGCCGATCACGATGCGAATAGCATACGCTCGTTTCTTTCTCTTCACGCTGCGTACGATTTCTACTGTTGTCTCGAAGCTCCACATGAACCCTTTGTTGGACAGAGCATCACCTGTGGCAACGGTGTCATCGGCTCTAAACCCCAACATCCTGCCGTCAAAGAGGTGATCGACCTCATCGATTCGCGCTGGGAGACGTTAGGAAAAAGATACCGTGGCCGAGACACCTATTCGCGGACCGAAGTGGTCATGCAGCGGACTTATATCGCCCTGACAGATGTGCTGAAATCGGGAGTCATGAACCGTGAAGGGAATGCGGATATTGTGCTACCTGCCGCCTATTTTTTTGCCAAAAGTGGCCTTCCCTCTATATACTCAAAACATTTCTATGCAACTGCTTGGGCAGATAACGGTGAAAAGAAGAGCGATTTACAAAAAACATCAGAAAAGAAACTGGATAAAATCCAGCAGAAGAGCAAAAATATCACCCGAATTGCTCTTGTCCTTCTTTTCTTTAATGCACTGATTGTTGGGAGTCTATGTCTAAAAAGAGAAAAGTTTTAATTCTACTTTGTGTCGTTGTAGTCAGCTTGAGCACGGCTGCCCTATTTTTTGGGGGCGCAAAACGAAAAGCCGCTCCAAGCGTCACGGCGTCTAGCAATTTTGAAAGCCTCATGGGACAAGGAACAGCCAAGTGGCAGTATGTGCAAACAAAACAGGATTTTGAAAACCTCGCCTTTTTTAAAACACTCTACGAGAGCAAAAAGCTTCTTCTAGAACAAAAGAACACAAATCCAAAGATTCCACATCTCCTCCATTTTATCTGGCTCGGCCCCAAACCTTTTCCTCGAGAATCAGTTGAAAACGTACGCTCATGGATGGGGAAAAATCCTGACTGGAGAGTGAAATTTTGGAGTGATCGTGAGCGTCCTTTGCCATCTCCTGGCATGGAGCTCCACCTCATTCAAGATTTTCAATTTCTTGCACTGCAGGAGTGTTATAACAAATCGGACAGCTATGGAGAAAAATCAGATCTTCTTCGTTACGAGATCCTCTTTCAAGAGGGAGGCGTCTACGCCGACCACGATGTAAAGTGTTTCAGATCTTTTGCCGATTTAAACAACGCGTATGACTTCTATTCTGGTATGGATATGCCCTTCAAGAGCAGCCTTCCCTCTTGTATTCTTCCTACCAATAATCTGATCGGTGCATCTCCTCATCATCCCATTTTGAAAACCTGTATCGATGCACTGAAGACAAAGTGGGACCAGATTGGCAGTGAGTATCCTGGAAGCGCACGAGACGAGATGCTCAACCGGGTATTGCACAGAACCTTTCTTCTTTTTGGGGAGGCTGTCATGAAAGCAAACAACCTGGATGGCCGTCAAGATATCATCTTCCCCGCTTACTACTTTGATGCCCCTACAGAAAACGAGGCGCTCTGGGCCTACCACTTCTATTCGGGCAAATGGTTTGAAGAGGAGAGTAAGTTTGAAAAGATGGTGCGTGAAAGACTCATGACCATCACCAAAAAAACCAATAAGCTCTTTCTGATTGTGGGCGTGATGAGCGGGCTCAACCTGATTGGCTTGTGCGTTCTACTCTTTTTATTTCGTAAACGGAAACAAAATGTCACAAGCTAAATTTGGGGTGCGGCGGCATGACGCCGCTTTTGAGAACAGCGACCTGGCGCTGCCTCTTTCCGAAAGCCCCTCACCGCGTCAAGCCGCGGTGGAGAAAAGCGGCGCCAGGTCGCCGCACTCCAAAGAAGAGCTTCTCACACTCAATCGGCGCGGACTGATCCCTGGCCCTCAAGAGTCGGACAAGGAGTTTTGGGAGCGTCTGCTAGTGAGCACGAAGACCTATTCTGAGTGGCAGGAGACATATGAAAAAACAGAAACACTCTTCGATGTTTCCGTAGACTGGGTCGAGATCTTCTATAGCAAAAAGAGCCTACCTCTCTGGCAGGGTGCGCTGACCTGGCTCGATACCATCCCCAGGATTCAGCTCCACCCTCAGCTGAAAAAAGGCTCTCTTTTCAACCTCTATTCACGAGAAGAGGTGCTTTCGCATGAAGCTGTGCATGCCGCGCGCTCTCAATTTAACGAACCGCGTTTCGAAGAACATTTTGCTTATCGCACCAGCAAAAGCGCTTGGCGTCGCTGTTTTGGCCCTCTCTTTCGCAGGTCAGAAGAAAGTACGCTCTTTCTTGCGCTGCTTTCGGTATCGACTATTGCAACAATCTGTGGATTCCCGCTTGTTGGGCTATTTTCCTGTGCGGTGCTGGGTCTTGGCTTTGCAAGACTTGCCCTTGCGCATCGCACATTCGATCGATGCAGGAAAAACCTCGCTCTACTTGTTCGAGAACCAGAGATGGCTCTTCCTCTTATGGTTCGCTTAACCGATCGAGAGATAAGCCACTTTGCTGTGGCTTCTAGAGACGAGATTCAGCAATTCATTGACCGCCAGAATTCGTTACGTTGGCAGATGATTTCTGCTGCCTATTTGCCTTTTATTGTTCATTAAATCGATAATAATCAGCGCCTTGCTGTGCACGCATGCAATTTCAAGATAATATCTTGAAATTGCATGCGCAGAGTCTTACAATGAAGGTATGTACTTTCATCGTCAATTAGAGCATCCCTTAAAAGAAGCCTTAGAGCAGTTTCCTGTCGTTCTCATTACAGG
>JBIOJU010000022.1:0-10911 GCA_044451165.1 Chlamydiales bacterium
ATTTCTGAAACTTCTGTAATGATTCGATGTAAATTATCAATTTGGTTGGAAGTTCTTGCAAGCAGATCTATATCCATTGTGGCTCTATGATCCAATGAATCCCAAACCTTCAGCATTAATCCGCCCTTCAGGAAAAATTTCTTAGCATGAGGACTAATACTTAGACGGTACAGAAACCTTTCCATTGCATAATAGCGAAGTATTTCATCAAAGGGTCGGTTCCTTTGATCCGACAGATTTTTTAATCGCTGGCGTATTAATTCGCCAAGATTCTTTTTTGGTTTTTCTATCGTATTACCCACTGACGATTGCCTCCATAATCGGTTTTAAAATCTTTTGAACACGGAATAATTTAGCATATTCAAAGAGCTTATCGAGATTTGTCTTTCTGCTTTGCCAATACATTTTTAGAGCTTCAAGGACGACATCCATTCCAATTTTGTTACGAAATTTAACGCAGTCAACGAGGGTTTTCTCAACATCAAAGATCATAACGGTACATCCATCTATGGAATGTTCCTGAACTCCCGTGCTTAATAGTTTTTGGCTATACCAAAAATAACGCATAGGTGGATGAAAAATCGCAGGCTTATGTGCTTGACTGGGTAATGCAACATAAACAAAATGAGGGATTTGAGTTGTTATTTCGTGAAAGGCAAGGGCAGAAACGAGGCAAATAACTCCATGAGGAATTTTTTTTGCTACAGGGATAAAGTCGGGCAATGAGGGATCGGGCATATCAATCAAGCGATATAGTCCTCTACTAACGACTTCTAAATCCCCCCTATCTCGAAGGGCATAGAGCTCTCGGCGATGTATACCAATTGTCATAGCCTCTGACATAGTAAGAATTCCACCAGCTTTCCTAAAAGCGGCAATGGCTGATTCAAGCTTTGATTTTTTCTTCATGGTACAAAATGACGGATTTATTCATCTATATCCGCAATATTGTACCAAAACAAGAGGAATGTCAATAAAAAATCGCAAAAGGCATAGGCAAAGGCTCTGGTTTCATGGTGGGTATAAGACCAGTAGCTCTAGAGAGAAAAGGTAACGGAAATTCAACGGAGTTGCCAATTTCCTAATGTTGCCCTCGATTGCTTTGGATTGCTAAAATTTACTGGAAAAAATCTAGATTCCTCTATAGACTTTGGGCATCTTGGTTGATTAAGCTCAATCAAAGGCAATAGAAAGAAGTGGTTTTCTAAGTCTGAAAATCCTTGTGTCGCTGGTTCGATTCCAGTTCTGGCCATATTTTTTTTGTCAAAAAATTTGGCCAGAAAAAAGGCCAAGATCTTGAGTGTCAAGGCAACAGTCAGAATACAGAAGTGAAGAAAGTGGGTGTTATCTCAAACCTAAACTTTTCTCTACTTCTGCATTTCTTGACATCTTCAGGTATATACTGGTATATACCAAAATATGTTCATCTTGAAAATTTGTGCTGCTTTAAGTGATGCAAAAGTTCCTTATGCCATTGTGGGAGGATATGCGGTTGCGTTACATGGGGCCGTTAGGGGAACAGTGGATCTGGATCTGGTCATCCGCTGGTCTCTTAAAAATCTTCGGAATATGGAGGTCGTATTGAAGCAAATGGGACTGATATCGAGGATTCCCGTAACGGCGGAGGATCTTTTCCGTTTCAGAGAAGAATACATTCACAAGCGCAATTTGATTGCCTGGAATTTCTATGATCCCTCCAACCCGCTGAATCAGGTGGACATCATTGTTACGCATGATCTGAATAGTCAAAGTCATGTTAAGAAGGTGAATACGTCTATGGGCGTCATCAATGTCTTGTCGATGAGCGAGCTCATAAAAATGAAAAAAGCAGCGGGCAGACCACAGGATTTACAAGATGTACAAGCTCTAATTAACCTTCAGGCGGCTTATGAATAAGACTCTTCAGTTTTTCAGCAAAGAGTACCTCGAGCGGTGTAAGGGGATGACCCCCGACCAGATCATTGAATTTCTTGAAAATTATCGAACGCTTTTGTCGAAGACACCGAAAAAAAGCCGGCTGATTAGTCTTAAAATTAATCCATCACTCCTGCAAGCGTTTAAAAGCAAAGCGGAGCTGGCAGACATCCCTTACCAAACGCAGATCAAAAAACTCATGATGGCATGGCTGCGTGGGAGTTGATTTTTCAAATTCAAGAAAAGATCAGCATGACCTATCTCGTAAATATTTAAGCTTTTTTATAAGCGCAGCGCGCTGGTAAACTTGTGCAGTCAATCAATTTAGGAGATGTCGAGATGGCGTTACCACTAACATATAGCTTAGCTCGTATTCAAAGTAATATTGGCAGTCAGGACCTGCTTCGGGTCGCACTCGATAACACAATTCGCACGCACGTAACCTTCTGGGGAACAAGGATGGTAAGCATCGGTGATGATAGCCTTCCATTAGAAGTAATTGCCTCCGTTGTGCTTAATGTTTTTAGACAACGCGCTCGTGAGAATGCACAAATTTACGGGGATATGCACCGCGCAGCGACTAACGTAGAGTTTTTTTATGTTATGACAGACCTGCAAATTTTGGGGGCAAATCTGATCACACAAATCTTCGTTTGGATTAGAGACACCTTCTCTATCTCAACACGATACGCTTTGGCCGCGCTCGAGCGCTAATTAATTCCGACCTTCTTGACATCTGCCGATATATATGTCAGCAAACGCAGATCAAAAAACTCATGATGGAATGGACGCGGAGCGGTTCTTGAACACGCCCGCATCCTTTCCTGACGGTTTAGAATCTGTATTCTATGCCCGCGACTCCCAAATTATAATTTAGGCTGTTCATATCAAAGAGCCAGTTGCTGGTAGGAGCGTGACCGACTTCGGGATATTGTGTGAACCCAAATGTGTAATTGGTAGAGGCGATATAAACATAGCGGTATTCTCCGAATAGACGCCAATGATCCGTCACATTAAAGCGCAGGCCGCCTTTGAACTGTGCTGTGAAGGCGCCAGAGGACGCGGACGGTCTAGAATTGAAATGGTTTAGGCCGGGTTCTGGGGGGTTCATCTGTTCCGAGCGTGCTTTATGAAGCCATACCGTTCCCCCGCCTATCCCACCCGCGACATAGGGCTCTAGCCAACTTAATTTTTTGGGCATCTCAAATGCAAAAAGGAGGTCTCCGTAGAATAGGGCCGCTCGCAAGGGAAGAGTGTTAATAAAATCATGCTCGGCAATTACGGTGGTGGGGTTGGTGATAGCGCTTGTCTCCTTTCCGCTAGTCGCTTGAAGATAAAATCCTTCAAACTCAAGCGCCGGGGTAATGCGCGTGCCTGTCGGAAATTCATAACCAACATGCGCTCCACCAATTGCCGCCCCCAAATTTCCGGTTTCACCATCCGCATCCACAGAGAGCGCGAGTCTTGGGTCGGGATTATTAAAGGCAAAGCCCCGCTGACTGACATCCGCCTTGCTGGTGCTACCTCCTCCACCAAACACACCTACGTAAGCCCCTCCAAAGAGAGAGGATGTTGTAAGTGACACGCACGCGAGTGTCATTGCAAGAGCTTGTTTTCTGAATAAATATGCTGACATATACACCCATTAGTTAGGTTCTTTTACATGTCATATGCATTTTTGGATAAAATTTCGCAATAATTTTTTTCTACACAAAAAAAGATGCACAGATTTCCGAAATGGGATATGCAGAGATTAACCGCTTCTCAGGAGTTGTTATGTCACTACCTGCTAATTTTTCTAGAGCGCCTGGAGAAGAGCCAGGACGCAATTTTCGTAATCTCTGCATCAAGTTTCAAAAACTGATCAAGACTTCGCAGGATAGCGAGGAGTTGCAGAGGATGATGGAGGAGTTCATCAATGAAAGTCGCGAGATGAACTGGCACCATAAAACGTCAGACCGTTTTCAAAAAGATGTCGGTGAGAAGATGACAGGCAAGGTTTTTACCGAATTTAAGCGGTATGTAGACGGATTGGGACAAAATCCACCAGTGAATCCGCAAGATCTTTTAGATGCAATCGTTGTCGTTGAACAATACGTGCGATCCTTCAAAGTAACTTAAGAATCTATCCGGCTAAATGCCGTTTCTGAACTGGAATCAGAACTTATACCCA
The DNA here is from genome assembly GCA_044451165.1 of Chlamydiales bacterium. GTDB lineage: Bacteria > Chlamydiota > Chlamydiia > Chlamydiales > Rhabdochlamydiaceae. The sequence continues at coordinate 4,088 of JBIOJU010000022.1, forward strand.
AACAACCTGAAAAATTGGGTTTTGACTGCGTTGGCTTTACCTCAGATTTTTCATCTGCTCCTCGTGCCTTGTCTATCAACAATGCCACTCGTCGCAGCTGAAAAATCTGAGGACCCTCCTTGTCAAATTCCCAACTTTTCAGATTGTTTGGGTATAGATATTGAGAGCGCTCTCGGCTCTCTCTTCACTTTTGCATTCTACCTTTTGATTTTTCGGTAGGTCTCTCATCGCCTCAACCAGCGGATCTAGCCCGATCCCTCCTGCTGCTGAGATCTCGAAAACTGTCGACGGATCGCCCTGAAAGTGGGAACGGAAGCGGACGATCTGTTCTGTTGAGCCGTCGATATCGATCTTATTAAGGGCAATGAGATAAGGTTTCTGCAGGAGCTCGCTATTGTACTCCTTTAACTCGCTTTGCAAGATCCGGAAGTCTTCTATGGGGTCTCTTTCTTCGAAGCCTGAAATGTCAATCACGTAGACGAGCGCAGAGGAGCGTTCAATGTGTTTGAGAAATGCGAGGCCGAGGCCACGATTTTCGTGTGCGTTTTCGATGATCCCGGGAATGTCTGCGATGAGCACTCGTGTCTGGTCTTTGCGTATGATGTAGCTGAGATTAGGAAAGAGTGTCGTGAAGGGGTAGGCGCCGATTTTTACTTGACGGCGCGTGATGCTGGACATAAGTGTAGATTTGCCCGCATTGGGAAATCCCACGAGTCCGATATCTGCGATGAGTTTTAGCTCGAGCTCAACTTCCCTTCTCTCGCCGTCACCACCCGGTGTACAGACGTTCGGAGCTTGATGTGTAGAAGAGCGGAAGAAGGCGTTGCCGAGTCCGCCACGTCCTCCTTTACAGATTAAGAACTCTTGCTGGTTTTCGATGAAATCAAAGAGAACTTCTTTTGTTTGGGCATCTTTAACGAGCGTGCCGCAAGGAACATTGAGCAGGAGGTTTTTACCGTTTTTGCCCTGTTTTAGGGCGCCACCACCGTCACCACCATGTTCTCCCTTGATAATACGTCGATTTCTCAAGCCTTCAAGGGAACTCTCTTGGTTGGAAGCGCGGATAACGATCGAACCACCTTTGCCTCCATTACCACCTGCGGGTCCACCCTTTGGAATATATTTTTCTCTGCGCCAAGCAACGACACCATTGCCGCCTTTACCAGCGGCAAGGGTGAGTGTGAGAGAGTCGATAAACATTAGATTAGCTTATTGGGAGGGAAGAACGGAGACAAAGGTGCGCGCAGCTTTGCGATAGGAGACGATGCCGTCGATGAGAGCATAAAGAGAATCGTCTCTTCCAACGCCCACATTTTTTGCTGGATGCCATTTTGTTCCTCGTTGCCGCACGAGGATGCTTCCTGCTGTGACAAATTCTCCACCGGTTGCCTTCACGCCCAATCTCTGGGCATTTGAATCGCGTCCGTTACGGGTAGAACCCTGACCTTTCTTATGTGCCATGATTAACCTTCAATTGATGTGATTTTGACGCGTGCATAACGCTGGCGATGTCCCACCTTGCGTCTAATGCCTTTGCGTCTTTTGTATCGGAATGAGATGACTTTAGGGCCGCGGATCTCTTGCACGAGCTCGCCAATGACGCTGGATTTTGCTACATGGGGTGTGCCGATTTTTGCAGCTTTTCCTGTGCTTAAGAAAAGGACACTCTTGAATTCAACTTTGTTGTCCGATGTAGGGGCAAGTAGCTCTACATCAATGACGTCACCCTTTTCAACGCGGTACTGCTTGCCGCCCGTTTCAATAATAGCGTACATAAAATCCTCCGAAGGAAAGATAGACAATAAGCGATAGACAGATTCCAAGTCAAGGGGGGAGGAGAGAAAGGAGAGGGGGTCGGGCATGGGCACAGGCACGTTTACGGGCACGGAAAAGAGAAAAAGGGCACACAAACGCCCAAGAAGTGTTGAAAGCAAAAGTCTAAAATTCACCCAGTTTAAGTTTCTTTCGTGTCCGTAAACGTGCCCATGCCTGATCTCTCTTTAATCTAAATTAATTACGAAATAAGTAACTGTTTAATAAATTAAATATAATTAAATTGATTAATAATTGAATTAATTAATATTATAAAACTAAGGGTGTAGTTATTAGCATTGGAGAGGTGCTTATGAGGCCATATTACAAGAAAAAGAGCACGAAGGTCACGTTTAAGACCCATCGCAAGCATAAGGCGAAAGAAGAGATGAAAAGAGGCGGCCAAACCGCCCTAAATCTTTTCGCTCGTAGATATTTTACCTAAATAGAACGACAGCAGAAGGAGAAGAATATGAAACGTCAAAATCGAAGAAAGAGCCGCTATAACAAAAAAAGCCAAAAGCCAGCGCGCAGACGCACTGGTTGGAAAGCATTCTGGGATCGATTCTGCTCACTCTAACTGGTTCTGCGTTTGCGGAACAGAAAGAGGCTATAAAGAATTGCAGCAGTAAGCGAGATCGTCGCACCTGGGGGCCAGTTTAAAATATAGGACGCGGAGGTGCCTACCCCGCTGAACAAGAAACCGAGCCCCACGGCGAGCAGCATCAGCTTGCCCATGCGGTGCGTCATCTCGCTTGCGAGGGCAGCGGGGATCGCAAGCATCGCGATGACGAGTATTGCACCAACGACCTGAATTAAGAGCACGACCGAGATTGCGACAAGGCAAAGTAGAAGAAGATAGATGCTTCTTACCCTAATGCCTTGGAGAAGAGCCTGCTCCTCGTCGAAACAGACCGCAACGAATTTGTGATGAAAGACAAAGACTGTCAAAATCACGAGCAGATCTAGCGCGAAAAGCAGCTTGAGGTCATGTGCGCTGACCCACAAGATGTTTCCAAAAAGAAAGTTCATGAGCTCAACGTTATAACCGGGCGTAAGAGCTACAAAGATCACGCCGATTGCCATCCCGGTCGACCAGAGAGCGGCGATGACTGTATCTTCCCGCTGTCTGTATTTGAGATGAATCCATCCGATGAGAAGCGAGGAGAGAATGGCCGCAACGAGTGCACCATAGAGCGGGGTAAGCCATTCAATTCCATAGGTTCTTTTCAAAAAAAGGCAGATTCCCATACCGCCGAGAACGGAGTGGGCGATACTTCCACTAATAAACACTATCCGTTTTGTCACGACGTAGGCACCAATGATGCCGCTGGTGATCGATGCCGCAAGGCCCGCAAGAAGAGACATCTGTAAAAAAGGGTTGTTTTGAAAGATCTCGAATAAGTTGTTCATGATTTTGTGGGGTGGTAGAGGCCAACTGCAAAATGTTCGCACACCTGTTTGGGCGTATAGGAGCCCACCGTGCGATGAACACAGAGAAGCCGGTCTGCTTTTTCGAGGAGAGGTTGTAGATCATGCGTCACCATGAGAATCGTCATCGATCCCTTTAGCTTGAGAAGAAGGGCGTGTATCTGCTTTTCTGCTTCTGGATCTACGCTTGCGGTTGGCTCGTCCAAAAGAAGCAGCTCTGGATTGGAGACGAGAGCCCGTGCGATAAGTGCCCTTTGCGCTTGTCCTCCTGAAAGGGTGCCAAAAGGAGCTGGTGCTTTCTCCAGCAGCCCTACTTTTTCTAGCGCGTCAAGCGCCTCTTTTTTTGCCTCTCTGGGGAACCCGCCCCACCATTTTGTCTGGTTCAGGCGCCCCATGAGCACAAGCTCCAAAACTGAGAGAGGAAATTGTCTGTCAAATTGAGCCACCTGTGGGACGTAGCTCAGTTTTTGCCTTGCTTTACGCGGAGTTTTTCCAAAGAGGGAAATTGTTCCAGAAACGGGTTCTAGAAAGCCCATGAGGAGCTTTAAAAAAGTGGTTTTACCGCCTCCATTGGGACCAAAAATCACAATGAATTCGCCTTCATGGATCGCGAGGTCTACCCCTTGCAAAATAGGGGTCTTCTCGTAACCAAAAGAGAGATTGTCAATTTCGAGAATTTTTTTCCGCATCGGCGATCACTTTGGAGAGGGTGCGTAAATTTTCAAGGTAGTCCCAAGCATAGGGATCGCTCGAGAAAATGGGCAAGTGAAGTTTTTCTGCAACGAGTGTAACGGCTTTACTTCCATATTGACCCTGGATGATGGCGCAGCGCACATGCAGATGTTCTGCCTCGTGCATGATCGAGGCGATTTTTTGCGGAAGTGCCTCTTTTCCCTCACATTCGAGGGCGAGTTGGATGAGCTGGTAATCTCTACAAAAGTAGCCAAATGCAGAATGTGAAACTAGAATCGCCTGACCTTTGAAGGGAGAGAGCCTCTCGGAGATCTCTTGGTCAAGTGATTCAAGAAAATGAATAAAACGCGCGCAATTATTTTCCAAGATCAGCTTTTGCTCTGGCAAAAGTTCTATGAGCGCTTCTTTGATCCGTGTTGCTTGCACTTTCATCAGTTTAGGGCTGAGCCAAACGTGGCGATCTTCTGCCTCGTGTGCGCAATGGACATGTGTTCCTTCTTCCAGAGGCAGAAGTGGGAGCTCTTCCCACATTTCGAGTGTGTTCAGCGCAGAGTGAGAAGTGTCAAGCGCGCGAACAACGCGCTCTTCAAACGGTTCGCCGATGCGGAGCCAGAGTTTTGCTCGATGTGCAGTCTCCACCTGTCTGGGAGTAGGTTCGTAGGAGTGGGGGTCGGCTCCTCGAGGCACAAAAATCTCCACGTCGACAGCCTTCCCTGCGATCTGTTCCACAACGTATCCATATGGCACGATGCTGACTAGCACGGTAGGTTTCCTTGTTTCACGAGTTGAAGACGTGGGTTGGCAGCCAAAACTGCCAATTAGCAAAAAAGCAAATAGCGCAAATAGACGCATTATTCCAACCTCGCCAAGCCTTTGACAAGGCTACGTTTAAACATCCACCTAAAAAACAAGATCGACGCTGTAAGATAAATTGCATTGAGGGCGAGACTTATCCAGAAGAAGGAGAGAGGAAATGTCCCGCTTTTGAGAATGGAGCGCATCCCTTCAAAGACGTATGTCGTGGGGAGGGCCCATGCGATCTTTTGCGCCCACAAAGGTAAAATATACACAGGGTAGAAGACCGCGCTAAAAGGAGCAAAAATGAAAGCGATCATCCAGGCAAACATCTCCACCTGATGTCCCCAATAGATGATCACACCTGCCGCACAAAAACCAAGCGTCCATCCGAAAATAATCAGAAGGGCTGCAAACGGGAGGAAGGTCCATCCCACTGTAAATACGTCGAGCGCGTAGAGCACGTAAACGGTGACCCAGCCAAAGGCGATCGATACAGACAATTTACATAGACAGAGAAGGATCACTCCCACGCTCCATTCAGAGATCTTCAGCGGCGTAGAGAAAAGATTGACCAAGTTGCGATGCCAAAACTCTTGTAGTAAGCTCACTGAGATATCTACCGAGCCGCGCCAGGCGATCTGCCAAAAAATAAGACCCGTCATCAGAATGAGGGGAAAATTTTCGACCATTTGTTGGCTTTGAATCCAGACAGATGTGAGCCCCCAAAGTAGTATATCAACAAAGGGCCAGTAGAAGAGATCGCTCAACTGGTGGGGTCCTTTCAGCACCGTGTAGTAATAGCGGAGAAACACTCCGCGGACGCAACTGTAATTGATAGATAGATTCATGAGTTTTTCTTGGCAATTTGCAGGAAGAACTCTTCAAGCGAAGGTTCTTCAATTTTTATACTGGAATAGGCGACATCGGCCTGCGTTAAAGCTTTTAAAAATGGTGGAATCTTTTCTTCATCCAATACTACTTCTAAATTCCGCTGATCTTGCTGGTAGGAGATCCCCATTGTTTGAATGATCGCGAGGGTGCGCTTTAAACCATCGACGATACCAAGCCGGACGCGGAAGGCTGAGACGCTGCGTGCAAGTTTTGCAGGAAGATCGTCTGCGATGATTTTTCCACCCTTTAAGAAAATTGCACGGTCGCACACCTGCATCACCTCGTCCATTCTGTGGGAGCAGAAGAGAAGGGAAAGACCTGTTTGTTTACGCTGTTCAAGAAGAAATGCGCAGATGTCTTTTGCAACATCTGGATCAAGAGAAGCGGTCGGTTCGTCGAGTAGGACGATTTTAGGGTTCACAAAAAATGCTTTCACCAGCATGACGCGCGTGATCTGTCCCGCTGAGAGGGAGGCAACACGCTGCTTTTTTTTAGCATAAATGCCAAATCGTTCTAGCAGGGGATCAAACCTCTTTGCGCTCTCTTTGCGCGTCAGTCCGTAGAAGCAGCCAAAGACTTCAAGATTTTCTTGAAGTGTCAAGCTCCATGGAAGACTCGTGTAGGTGCTAGCAAAAGAAACATGCCGAAGAATCTCTGAACGGTGCTCAGCAAAATTTTTACCGAAATATGTGATCGTGCCCGAGGAGCTTGCGAGTGTTCCCAGGAGCATCTGGATGGTCGTTGTCTTTCCAGAGCCGTTCGGGCCCAGTAATCCTAAAATTTCTCCTTGGCTCAGATCAAACGAGATTGCATCCACTGCTGTACAAGGAGGCTTTCCCTTGTAAACTTTTTTTAGCTCTCGTACAGAGAGAACTTTTTCTTTGGAAGAGGAGGACATAAGTGGAGAACAACTATGACAGAAAGAAGATTAATCTTGAAGAAGAGAAGATTAAGAGGGATGGTGCAAGGGCACAGGCGCGTTTACGGGCACGCAAGAAAGAGTTAAGAAAAACATTTTCTTTCTCCATTTCCCTCCTTTCGTGCCAGCGTCTGTGCCCGTGCGCGTGCCCGATCCCTCTTCTCTTTCTTTAGGGTCTTGTGGATAAAGAAAATGTGGGGTATTTTCATCAGGTTTTCAGTTTATGGAGGAGTGTCCGAGTGGCCGATGGAGCACGCTTGGAAAGCGTGTATACATGAAA